>CALGRQ010000372.1 GCA_937880795.1 uncultured Dyadobacter sp.
TTAAGGAAGATGTTGTGGAAGTATTCCTTTGGCCCGACACCCGTTATCCCATATATCTTGAATACGAAATTTCCCCACTGGATTACGAATTGGCTATTTTAGTCCCGCATATCAACGGTAAAGCGCAAGGTTGGAAACCGTGGTTTTATGATGAGAAAAACCGCGTGCATCATGCTACCAGTGTACAAGGTGGCCAGAAAAAATCCATGGCCTCGGTAGATGGCTGGAAAGCCGAGTTTTTTATTCCCTTTACCCTTCTGAATCCTATTGTACAAAGTCCGCCACAATCGGGAAGCCGTTGGAAAGGGAATTTTTACCGGATTGATTACGACTCCGAACCGACCTATTATTCATGGAAACCAACCAGCGGAAGTTTTCATGAATATAAAAAATTTGGCACACTCCTTTTTGAATAAATTTTATGACCGATCCAATAAAAATCATGCAAAAAATCACCATTACCTTCATTTTCCTACTCACGACTCTCATGACCTTCGCGCAAAAAAAGGAAATTCTCTATGTAGGGACCTACACCCAAAAGGGAGAAGGGATATATGTTTATGAGTTTGACAGAAAGAACATGACCTATAAGGAAGTTCAAATCCTGCAAAGCAAAAACAGTCCTTCGTTCATCGAATTTCATCCAAACAAACGTTTTGCATATACAGCCAACGAAGCAGGAAATACCATATCGGCCTATAAGGTTGATCAATCTTCCGGTAAACTTTCCCTGATCAACGAAAAATCATCGGAAGGCAAAGCTCCTTGCCACATTGGACTTGATCCCAAGGGCCGTTTCTTATATGTGTCCAACTATTCGAGCGGACAGCTGGCAGTTTATCGCTTAAACGCCGACGGTAGTATTGGCGAACTGACGGAAGCGATTCAGAACCAGGGCACAGCCAACCAAAAGCCGCACATGCACTCCATGATTCCAAGTGCGGATGGGAAGTTTATATATGCATCGGATTTAGGCATTGATAAAATATTCGTGTATAGTATTGATCCGAAATCCGGAAAACTTATACCCGGAGCCGTACCTTTCGTAGAAGTGAAGTCCGGAGACGGTCCTCGCCATTTCGCCATTCATCCCAATGGAAACTTTGCCTATTCCGCCGGTGAGTTAAATTCGGTAGTAAACACCTTTACAATTGAGAAAAACACCGGTGCCCTGGTTCCTTTGGAGCGAGTAAGTATGCTACCAGCAGACTTTACGACAAAAAGCTACGCTGCCGACATCCACTTTTCGACCGATGGTAAGTTTCTCTATGCCTCCAATCGTGGCCACGAAAGTTTGGTTGTATATTCGGTAAACCCGAAAACCGGTAAATTAACCTTGGTTGGTCATTCATCTACGCACGGAAAGCATCCACGAAATTTCAGGATAGACCAAAAAGGTGAGTTAATCTATATCGTAAACCGCGATACCGACAATCTTGTCATCTCCAAAAGAGACGCCAAAACCGGTCTTGCCACTTTTACCGGAAAAGAAATTAGTATACCTACCCCTGTATGCGTTAAACAACTGTTTTTAGAATAATCTTAAAAAAATCTGCTCCTATACCCGGTATCTCCTGCTCCATCAGACGATACCGGGTTTTGTTTTTTTAAGAAGATAAACTCCATAGTTACTACAAGAATTTATACAGCTACTCCACTCCATAAGCGCTTTTCACTCAAAACACATTGATTTATTAAAATCCATTTTACCGATATAGTAAAATACATAAATGCATATTTGCAGAATATTATCTCACATTTTTAAATTTTTAAAAAATTTTTATTTGCGTACATGAGTATAAAAACAGAACTATTGCATCCTTAAGGTGTCAACACATTCTGGGTCTACCAAGGGCTCACTTCACCTTCTTTCTGTTCTGTTCAACGATGATAAACCGAAGAGAGTTAATTAAGCAATTATCCGCATTCCCGATTTTGGGTAGTTTTTTGAACCAAAGTAATGAAGCATCGGTAAGCCTGATAAAAAGTGCCCCTGTACGCAACATTGCCAAAGAACTTGGTATTCGCACTTTTATTAATGCTGCGGGTACCTACACGTCCATGACTGGCTCCCTGATGCAGGATGAAGTGGTACAGGTCATTCAGGGTGCCGCCAAGGATTTTATGATATTGGATGAGGTGCAGACCAAAGTGGGTGAACAAATTGCCAAACTTACGCATGCGGAGTCCGCAGTGGTTACAGCCGGTTGTTTCTCTGCCCTCACCCTGGGCCTTGCAGGTGTTTTGACGGGTATGGATCAGAAAAAGGTAGAAGCGCTACCCCACCTGGAAGGTACAGGAATGAAATCTGAGGTAATTATTCAAAAAGGACATAGCATTGGATACTCCCACGCCCTCACCAATACCGGTTGTAAAATTGTCGAAGTCGAAACTCTCGAAGATCTTGAAAAAGCGATTGGTTCACAAACAGCGTTGATGTGGTTCCTACACATACAGTCAGACAAGGGACAAATCAATCATGAAAAATGGATAGAAGTGGCTAAAAAACGCGGCATCCCAACTATGATCGACATGGCCGCTGATGTTCCTCCGGTAGAAAATTTATGGCGTTTTAATGACATGGGGTTTGATTTGGTTTGCGTGTCGGGCGGTAAAGCCATGCGCGGCCCTCAAAGTGCAGGTATACTGATGGGCAAGAAACATCTTATTGAAGCCGCACGTCTCAGCATGCCTCCCCGTGGTTCCACCATTGGCAGGGGTATGAAAGTAAACAAAGAGGAAATATTGGGCATGTATGTAGCCTTGGACAACTTTATCAAATTAGACCATAAGAAATTATGGAAAACCTGGGAAGACCGTACCGAACTCATCGCACAAGCTGCAAAAAGTGTCCAGGGTGTGAGTACCGAAGTTGTTGTTCCAGAACTCGGAAACCACACGCCTACGCTCAAAATTTCCTGGGATGCTAACAAAACCAACGTTCAGGCTAAAACCTTGCAAGAAAACATGCGTAATGGTGATCCTTCCATAGAGGTGATGACCGGAGCAAACAACATGCTTTCCATCACCACATGGATGCTGCAACCTGGACAAGAGAAAATTGTCGCCAAGCGTCTGAAAGAAGAATTAGCCAAAGCGCTGGTATAACCGTTCATCGAATTTCAGTTTACCTAAACCCATGCCCTTATGAAGTTTAAATTTTCCATTCTCCTTTTCCTTGTTGGTATTCATTTTGCCCATGCCCAAACCTACCATTTGCTTATTAAGGGTGGAACGGTTATAGACCCCAAAAACAACCTCAACCAAATTATGGATGTGGGGATTTATGAAGGAAAAATTAAAAAGATAGCCAAGAACATCGACCCCAAAGAGGCCAAGCAGGTAGTGGAGGCCAAAGGTATGTATGTCACACCCGGCTTGATCGACATCCACGGACACGTTTTCTATGGAACTGAATCGGATCGTTACCTGAGCAACGGGCCTGTTGCCCTTCCACCTGACGGTTTCACGTTCAGAGTGGGGGTAACCACAATCGTAGACGCGGGCGGTGCAGGATGGGAGTCATTCCCTCAGTTCAAGAAGAATGTGATTCTCAGTTCTAAAACCCGTGTACTTTCGT
>CALGRQ010000373.1 GCA_937880795.1 uncultured Dyadobacter sp.
CCTACCTGCGCTAATTCCTGCTCAGAAGCCGAACCAAAAACTAAAACAACAGCGTTAACACCGGTATTCTGGGCCACCTGAGCGCCGTAGGCTATGGCTTCCAGAGAAGTTTTTTTAATAAGCCCGTTATCTATTTCTGCGAATATAAGAACTGACATGATTTCTAGATTTGAATGAGTAAATGCCTAAAACAATTAAGAAGCGGGCGTACTAGAGTACTTTGGCTTCTGTTTGTAGGAGGCGTATCAGTGTTGCGGCTTCTTCCGCCGGAATCATCCTACACGCACCTTTGGGGGCAGGTAATGAGTATTTCTCCGGTTGGGTCATATTATCCACAGCAACCGGTTCTAATACTTGCAATGGTTTTGTTCTGGCTGTCATAATGCCTCGCATATTGGGGATTTTCCATTCCGCAATGGGTTCCTGGCAACCCAGCACAAGGGGGAGGTCAACGGTCAGTGTTTCCTTTCCGCCGTCAATTTCCCTTGCAATGGTTGCGGTGTTTCCCGCAATTTCCAGTTTCATCACTGGAGAGTACGAAGGAATTTCCAGCATTTCACCCACCAAACCATGTACAACACCACTGTTAAAATCGATAGATTCCCGCCCCATTAATATAAGGTCGTAATGGTTTTGTCTGGCCAGATGCGCAATCTGACATGCGGTGTAATAGGAATCTTGCGGATCCGCATTAATGCGTATAGCGTCATCGGCCCCAATTGCCAATGCTTTACGTATTTGAGGATCTGCGTCAGCTTCACCTACATGCAAAACCGTGAGAGAGCCATTGTGTTGTTCTTTTAATTCAACACCACGTGCCAAAGCGTAATCGTCATAGGGGCCTATTATATATTGGACGCCATTTTTATTGAGCTTGGTGTCGCTATCCGTAAAGGCAATTTTTGCCGTTGTATCAGGAACATTGGTAATACAAACGAGTATTTTCATGGTATAGTAGTTACGTATTTTAACTTTTATGAGAATAACTTTGTCATACACAAATAAAGAAAAAACTTAAATAGTATGCAAGCATAATAATTTCATGAAACAGTCATTTTTAGACAACTTACTTGCGTTTTACGCTGAGGACCCGACAGACCCATTTAACGTATATGCATTAGCTCTTGAATACTCAAAGTTTGATATAGAGAAGGCCTCCCATTTTTTTGACGTATTACTAACCTCACATCCCGACTATCTGGCTACGTATTATCATGCAGCAGCTTTTTTTGCCTCGATTGAAGATTTTGAAAAAGCTAAGGAAATTTACAACGCTGGCATGATATTGGCTGTAAAACAGAACAATACCAAAACGCATCAGGAGTTGGTACGAGCATATAGGGGTTTTCTGGATGAGTGGGAAGAATAAAGAGATTCAATGTAATATTTGTTCAATACGTTAAAACAATTTACCTTTACAACTTATAAGGAACTACTACATGTCAGATTACTTTCGGTTTTTACTTTTTTCTCCCCCTCCGAAGGTGGCTGATAATTGTTTTTAAATTCCTCACTGGAGCGTAAAAAATTATTTGTTGATATTTATGGAAAAGGAATCGTTCATTCCGCTGGTTGTAAAGTGGGCACAGGCTCATGGGTTTAAGGAAATTCAAGCTAATATGGAAGGGTACGAAACCCCGAAGTCTTACGAAAGAGCTGCTGACAACATAAAGTTCACGCCTGATGTAACCGGGGTGAATATGTTTAACAGACATTATCTTGAAGTTTCCATGAAAACGGATCAGCTTAGAGGTAGCATATCCAAATGGAAGCTTTTGAGCGAGTTAGCAGGAATGAAAGGAGCTAAGTTGTATCTGATGGCACCAAGAGGACATGTTCGCTTTACCCGTGAGGTGATCGAGCAATATAATATCCCTGCTGAGGTGATTAAGATCGATTAATATATAAAGTATAGTAAAGGGGTGCCTGATATTTCATCAGGCACCCCTTCTTGTTTTACAACCCCTTTATAAGCTCCTTTAAAATGAGGGTCATGCCGGGTTCTGCCTGAGCAGCGGCTGCTATTATTTTTGAAAATTCGGCTTTTTGTAATGTTTCAGGAATTCCTAAATCGGTTATAACCGACAAGCCAAAGCATCGTAGATTCATTTGTCGTGCTGCAATGATCTCCGGAACTGTGCTCATACCTACCACGTCGGCCCCAAGCTGACGCAGTAAACGATATTCAGCACGTGTTTCAAGTTGAGGTCCTGTAACGCTCACGTAGACGCCCTGATGAATGGGTAAATCGTGCTGCTGAGCAATGGCATATGCACGCTGTATCAACTGGGCCTCGTATACATCGCACATATCAGGGAAACGATCCCCAAACTCGGGGACATGTGTGCCCGTGAGTGGATTCTGTGGTAAAAACAAGCTAATGTGATCGGTAATGATCATCAAGTCGCTAATTTTAAATTCAGGATTTAGCCCTCCACAAGCATTGGAAACCAGCAAGGTGTGTATCCCAAGCCATTTCATGACGCGTACGGGGAAGGCTACCTGTGGCATAGAATAACCCTCATAATAATGAAAACGGCCTTGCATGCATACGACCTTCTTATTACTAAGCGTACCAAAAATGAGTTTTCCAGAATGCGATTCCACGGTTGAAATCGGAAATCCAGGAATTTCATGGTACGGTAGCGTGTATTCAATGTCAATTTCATTTACCAGCGAGCCTAAACCTGTACCCAGTATAATGCCAAAGTCGGGAATAAAACCATTGATTTGGGTTTTTATATACTGACTGGCATTTTCAATTTCTTGTAACGGCATTGTTTTATATATTCTAGTATTTCTCCGGCAGAAGCAGTTATTATTTGTCCTTTAACTTGTTAACCAGCCATGCACTCATCGCATCGCGTTCATCCGCGTAGGTCCAGTGTCCGGTGTCCAGATATAATTTTAGTTCTTTAGGTGCTGTTGTAACATTATAGGATGCATACATGGAGGTTGGGGGGCATGTCTCATCATTATAACCCCACATATAGTATCCTGGTGCTTTAACTCTTCTGGCAAAGTTTACAACATCGTAATAGCCTAGAGTTTTAATTTTTTCTTTTGTATTATGAACCTGGACATTGTTTTTATCAAAGTAATGTGGCCATCCACCAGCTCTACCATGAAGGTATCCTGTAACGTCACTTAGCGCAGGATAATATGCACCTAGCCATTTAACCCGCGCGTCAAGGCCTGCGGTAATGATTGAAAGAGCACCTCCTTGACTTCCACCTGTTACAGCCAGATTTGTACCATCGTACTGTGGCAGACTCGTTAGGAAATCGTTGGCACGTACACATCCCATATATAC
>CALGRQ010000374.1 GCA_937880795.1 uncultured Dyadobacter sp.
AACCCGTACTCGCATTGTTAGCGTTGGCATAGGGTGCCGAATAATTTTCGGCCGTGCTGTAAGTGATGTTTGCACCGGCCGATGAGCGGAAAGTAAGTCCATCCAACAGGTTTAAGGACACATATACTTCACCCACATTATTCAAACCAGAGGAAGTATTGGAAGTTCCCTCTAGAGACGCCAAAGGACTTACCTGTCCTGATACCTGTGTTCCCCAATAGTCTAACGGGCGTGGATAGGTTCCATTAGGACGCTTCTCCGGTGAAACGAATGGAGCCGTCTTAACAATAGCTTCCATACTCAACGGCGACGTGCGGCGGTTGTTAAAGTTCGGGTTTAACGTTACCCCTACACTCACTGCTTTATTGATTTTAGCATCTATATTGGCTCTTAGCGAATACGTTTTATACCAGGTATTTAGCAAAGTACCACGTTCATTCTTGATCGTACCTGATATGTAATAGCTAACCTTGTCATTTCCGCCTCGTACCGATAGGTTATAATTTTGAATCGGTGTAGAATTTAATAATATCTTTTCCCAGATATGGTTTCCTTCTCCGATCACCGGATTAACCTGAAAATTTGCTGGGCGTCGGGAATCCCCCCACAATGGCAGTGTTGGATCGCCACCCTGCCAGGTATAATCCCGATTGATGTATCGCGCTATATAATCATGATATTCCTGCCCACTTATCCAGTCGTTGTGGCCAATCGCCTTTCCCACCCCAGCATATACATTAAAATTAAGCTGCGGCTTACCCGATTTCCCCTTTTTGGTCGTTACAATAATAACCCCACCGGACCCACGCGAACCATATATTGCTGCTGACGAGGCATCTTTTAAAACCTCAATTGACTCTACATCATTCATATTCACATTGGCCAGGTCCCCGCCAGGAAATCCATCTATCACTACCAAGGGATCATTGCTTGCTGTAATAGAACCAGCTCCACGAATACGAATGATCGGTGCCGAGCCCGGAGTACTTCTGGGTGTTGAAATGTTTACACCCGCCAAACGACCTACCAGCGCACTCTCCGCACGTCCGGCCGGTATCTGATCTAACGTCTTATTTTCCACCTTGGTAATCGCAGCTGTTACAGAACTCTTCTTCATGGTTCCATATCCAACCACCACCAGCTCCTCCAACGATTTGGTATCCACCTGTAAGGTAACGTCCAATTCGTTCTTTTTCCCTAACCGAGCTTCCATGGGTACGTACCCGACAAACGAGAAAATGATGGTTGTTCCTTCCTGGTCGAGATACTCGTTCGGTATCGATAAAGAATATCTTCCCTCTGCGTCTGTCGTAGTTCCTCTTTGAGATCCTTTAATAACTATACTTACGCCCGGTAGTCCCACCCCCGTTGGATCAGTAACGATTCCCTTCACCACTTTATCCAATACAACGGCTTGATTGGAAGCGATACCGTTTTGCGGAGTAACACCAACATTGATAGACGAAGTAGTGTTTTCGGCTTCCTTCTGATTGGAGCCAGACTTATCTTTCGTTTCAGCTCTTAGTGGTAAAATGGCATAGCCACCTCCTTTTAGTTTCTGATAGCGAAGGTTCATACCCGGCAACACTCTTTCCAAAATCACCTCCACATCTTCCTCCATGGAAATGGTCTCGGTTACAACTTTGTTTTCCAGTAATGATTTTTCATACACAAAATTAGTTTTACCCTTTTGTTCCAACTTGCTCAAAAGTGAAATGAGGCCGCTTGCCTTTTGGCGGACCTTGGGGTAGTCCGAATGGGCGCGGCTCAAAGCCAGCAGTTCCTGCGCAGAAGCCGTCTGACCACCCTCGGCCATCAACTTTAACGCAATGACCATCATTAAGGAAATGTGTTTTTTCATAATTTTTTCCGGGAGTAAAGGTTTAGTCCAAGGTGTTTGCTGGTAAAACGGATCAAACCTTTCTTTTTCCCGTTTTTTTTTCAAATTATTTGAAAAAATTTTGCAAAAGGGTCATATAGCAAGACAAAAGTTTTACAAGATGCCAATCAACGAAATTCGTAACCGTTACCTTGCTTCACCAAATCACATTCCAAAATGGTCGATAAATTTTCCAAAAATTGTTCCGACCGGTCGGTGGCTAGTTTACCCGACAATCTTTTTTTCAATAAACTAGAATCTTGGAATTGTATCTGTATACCATATGTATCTTTTACCATATCAACGATTTCAACCACGGGCTTATCTTCCATAATCAGATAAGATTCCTTCCAGGAATGGTAGTGCTCCGGAATAACGTTGTGGGATAAAATCGCCTTATTCTTGTCCACTATTGCCATTTGGCCCGGCTTCATGACCCAAGGGTGATCAGCTTCGTTCATCAACTGCACTTTACCTTCTGTAAGTACCACACTCGTTTTTTCCCTTCTCGTATTCACATTAAACATGGTGCCGAGCACCTCAATATGCGTTTCCGGTGTATGTACAATAAACTTGGTATTGCTTCTCTTCGCAATTTCAAAATACGCCTCGCCTTTAAGCCATACTTCTCGAATTGGTTTATTGGCTAAGTTTTTGCTGACTTTAATTTCTGACTGAGCATTCAGCGTAACTTTTGAGCCATCAGCCAACAATATTTCTTGCTTTTCTCCATATGAGGTATGGAACGTTGTTGTTGATTGAGTAAACCACCATAATCCGCCCAGCAAAGCAAACACCAATGATGCCGCCGCTAAATATACTCTGTTCGATGACCTATATACGTTTATTGATTCCTGATCAACTTGCTCCCAAATTCGAGTCCTAAGTTCGTTGAGCCTTTCCGGATCAGGTTCAATTTCGGAAAGTTGCATGGCCCGAATGTAGCTTATCGCCTGCTCTACCTCCAGACGTTTATATGGATGTGCGTTTACAAACTCTTCCCAAAACGCTGTGGATTGGTGTGTGGGAGAAATCACCCATTGTATAAAATCAGGATCCCTACAAAAATCCTCTACAGTAAATAACGAGTATCGCATTTGATAACAATGGTAATTTTATGTTAAAAGAACCATCTATCCATTTTTCCCGCTTTTATTGCAAAAATTTAACAATTATCTTCACCCAAAATAAAATCTAACCCAAAACGCCCTCTAACTCAGCGGCAGTTCTAAAATATTTTCTTAATGATCCAAGGGCAACATTCACCGTGTTGTAAACCGTTTTCATCGAAATATCCATCACACTTGAGGCTTCTTCATAGCTCAATCCGTTCATATAGATCAAATACAAAATTTCCTTTTGACGCCTCGGCAACTTATTCAATTCCGACCGGATCAACTGCTGCTGCTGGATTCGCGCTTGCTCCTCGATGAACTGCGACTCAAACGACTCTACAATAAAATGTGCCTGCTCAAATCCCAACTCCTCAGACTCATACTTTCTGGTTCTACTTAGCGTATCCAGCAACCGACGTCGCATTGCTCGGAAAAGGTAGTAACGAATGTTATCTGTAGCACCCAAGTTACCCTTGTGCGCATGTAAATGTAAAAATAATTCATGTAGCCCATCCTCGACCATTTGCTTGTTTCTTACCAAATTAAAACCATAACGGTATAGGTCAGCAGAGAACACCTCATATATCCGCGCAAATGCCTCCCGATTCCCTTTCCGAAAATCGTTCCATAGGGCTGTGTGTTCATCCGGAGTAAGAAAGATCTTTGCCATATTGAAAGTGTTTGCCAACAGATGTGTTTAAACAAGAACGTGTACGTGCACGTAAAGTTAATGCAATATCTGTCAAATTATAGTTTCTAGCTATTTTATTTTAAACACTACACAAAAAGCAAGATATTATACTGCCCCGTAAACAAAGTACACTTTAAAAACCTGAACGCTCCCTGTTTCTTATTTATCTGAGATATACTACTTACAAGATCAACCGAATATCACCTATTCATTTCAAGCGCAAATGATATCATAAAAAAGCGCCACTCCGACATTTTCGGAAGTGGCGCTAATTGCCTTAAAGGCGCTTTGTCGAGAGTCTTTTATTTAGCAATTACAATTTTTGAATGACGCGTTGTACCATTTTTCAAAGTGATTGCCACGATATAGGTGCCATTAGCCACGTTTTTCACATCAACCTCTCCCTGGGTAATCCTGGTAGATGTTAACACCACCTTACCGCCAAGAGATAGTAGTGAGACACTGGCAACATCACCATCTGCCATACCGTTGATTTTAATCTTATCAGCAGTTGGATTTGGATATAATTTAGCCAATACAAAATGCGCATCTTGTATACGACTATATGCGAAACTACCATCCTGATCTACCATTTTTAAACGGTATAAATTCTCGCCTGAAAGTGGCGTTGGATCTATAAAGTGATAATCTGCTACGATCGAACTCGTTCCCATTGCATCGATTGTTGCGATGGTTTCCCAAATCTTCGCATCTGCACTGCGCTGCACCTCAAATAGCTTACTATTGGCTTCTGATGCCGTAGACCAATTGATTCTCGCCGTTTCTCCCTCCCCTTTCCTTACGGAAAAATGAGTAAGCGTTACCGGTAACGAACTTGTTGTAGATAATGAATAAGTTGCAGGCACAGACACCGTTCCGGCCGCATCCACCAATTGATAAGTAAATTCCAGCGGATTAGCCGCATCACCCGATCCTTTCGCTCCGAAAATCACCATTTTTGACGGATCAAAATTCGGGATTGTAGCCGTGCTGGTTCCTGGAATGATTTCCTGAACACCTATACTTCCACCAAAATCATAGAACAATTTTGTATTGCTGGTTTTCACCGATTCAACAATAAATGTTGAACCATTGCTGCAAGTGGAGCAATCCTCCAAATCGGTTCCGCTCAATGGCTCCAAAGCCGGATCATTGATAGAAACAGCTACATAGCCTGACACAGCGCTAAAACCAGCCGGTGGTGTTTGACTAAAAGTAGATTGTGGTAGGTTCGTAAAAGATTTATCATCTGCCACAGGAGGACGGTTTAAACCCACATTAAGGTTGGTCATGTCCGTTGCAGTAGAGGTAAACGTCATTTGTCCGTTCGCTTCACCTGCCACAGCACCTGGTGCACCGTTGGTGTTTTCGCTTACAGGCGTGTACGTACCAGGGTATGTAGCGCTTGCGGGAGCTATCGTTCCTAATACTAAATCAGATGCTGATACAATAGTCTTCAAGCCGATGTTTCCTGTCGCATACGGAACTTCATCAGTTAGTGCATAATTACCATTAGCATCTACCGGTGCTTTCGCGATAATCTTACCCGTATTATCTGTTAAATAAACAAATAGTGTATTACCCGCTCCACTAATCCCATTTTCACCCGCTTCAATGATACCATTTGCATTTGCATCATTAAAGACCCGGCCACTTAAACTCACCACCTGCATTTCAATCACAATATCGTCCAATGCCAAGTCATTTCCTTCCGGGCTCGAGTTTGTATCTGAGTTGTAGAAGTTAAAGTACAAAGCGGATGACGCATAGGATAGCGGCAGAGTAAAATTAGAAGACAAAGACTGCCAGGGCATGGGGCCCGTCCGAACACCGGTAGTACTTCTAGGTAAAGCCCATGACTGCGAACTATAGTAAGTTCCGGTACCGTTCCCATCACGGATTGCCAAACCAACGAAACCATCCTTAGCATTTTGTAAAGGTGCCAGACCCAATACGTTAGCCCCCCAAAAACCAATTCGATATGTTGCGCCAGGAACGTCCAAGGTGCTGGTAGAGAACAGATAGTAGGTACCTGCATTTTCACCCTGTCTTGCCGGATTGGCATTGATGAGCATCATATAGCCCGTTCCGTCAGTGTGGTCACCTGCATTCATCCAGCGATTGTTATAGGCGCCGCCGTAATCATCCACTAAATCTGGATTGGTTACTACCGCATATTGTCCATCACTAAGCGGATTCACAGTCTTCACTAGATAGTCGGAAGATCCGGGTGCTATTTGAGCAGCTGGGTTAGTGTTGATATTACCAAAAACAGGTGTTGATCCATCGGAAGGCTTTCCAAAGTTTTCTATCAAAAGTGTTTTGTACGACTGACCTTTGGCTTGCACAAGAAATAATGCCAAAAGAGAAACTGTAAAAATTGTTTTTTTCATAAAGGGTAACCTATACTATCAATTATTGAACTATACCTCTATTCTATATAATCCTCTAATCAAACAAACTATGATTAAAATCATATTAGAATTGATGGATAAAAATAGATAAAATATCAAACTATTGTGTAGTAGTGGCGAAATTATTTCAAAACGTATATAGAACAAATATCATATTTTTTCAATTTTC
>CALGRQ010000375.1 GCA_937880795.1 uncultured Dyadobacter sp.
CAATCTGATTTTTTTATACCTTTGCGCCTTAAATGGAGGTGGATGTGATTTGGTGCGATTTTTGTGTACTTAACTTTTGTATCCTATTAACCAGTGTTTACTATAACAAATAACCCTTAATTATTATGAGAAATACGCTTGTAGCCGTTGCTATGCTATTTGTCCTTGGATCCTGCGCCAGCAAGAAAAAAATGCTTGCTGTTCAGAACAAGGCCAATGAGATTCAAATTCAGTTGGATAAAGCAAGAGCTGATTTGAACGACTGTGATAGCAGAACAGCAAGTTTAAACAATGACCTAAAGCTAAAAAATGACGAACTGACTTCCAAAACTTCTAAATTAAAAGAGTTGGAAGAGCAAATTGCTTTCTTGAAGAAAAACAATAACAATTTGTTGGATCGTATGTCTGACCTTTCAGTGATCAGCAAAGAAGGTTCTGAAAGCATTAAGAAGTCATTGGCAATGATGGATGCGCAAGGTGTTCAAATCCGAGATTTGAATGCAAGCATTCAGCGTAAAGACTCTTTGAACATGGCACTTGTATTGAACCTAAAACGTTCATTGCAGGATGTTAGCGATGAGGATGTTCAAATCGAAGTGAAGAAAGGTGTAGTATATGTATCCCTTTCTGACAAAATGTTGTTCCGTTCAGGAAGTTCTGTAATCAACACGCAGGCTGAATCGGTATTGAGCAAAGTGGCTAAAATCTTGAATGACTACAAAGACATCGAGATTTTGATCGAAGGACACACGGATAATGTACCTATCTCTACAGATAGAGTTTCTGACAACTGGGATCTTAGCGTATTGCGTGCTACATCGGTTGCACGTACTTTGCAAAAGAAATATGGAGTTGAGCCAGTTCGTATGATTGCTGGTGGACGTGGAGAGTATCTTCCCAAAGTGGCGAATGATTCTGCACCAAACCGCAGCCTGAACCGTCGTACTGAAATTATCATTACGCCGAAATTGGATCAGTTCTTTAATCTTTACACGCCAAACGCAGGTAAGTAATTTTAAAAACTTGTTTAACAGCCCGTCGGTTACACCGTCGGGCTGTTTGCATTTAGAGCAGAACTGAACTATATTGGTGTGCCTACAAAGGCACATATTTTAATCATTCTGTTATTATCAATTGCTTCGACATGATGAATGCAGTCCCACAACGGGAAGATATTCTAAAAGCGCATGAGCTTATTAGACCATATATTCATAGAACTCCGATCTTAACCTCGACCTTTATAAATCAACTTAGTGACGCACAGTTGTTTTTTAAATGTGAAAACTTTCAAAAAATTGGTGCATTTAAGGCGCGGGGAGGTTTAAATGCAGTGCTTTCGCTTAGCGAGGAGCAGCGTAGGTATGGAGTGGCAACGCATTCATCGGGCAACCATGCGCAGGCCATTGCCTTTGCCGCGGCAATGGTTGGTACAAAGGCTTTTATTGTCATGCCCGACAATTCGCCTTTGGTAAAGATCAGAGCTGTGGAGGATTATGGTGCACAAATAACTTTTTGTACCAATACCCCCGAAGAGCGGGAGCGCACTGTGCAAAAAATTGTAGCAGAAACGGGTGCAACTTTTATACATCCTTTTAATAACTATGCGGTAATTGCAGGGCAAGCCACAGCAACGAAAGAACTTATAGAAGATATTGATGGGGCGTTGGATATGATTGTGGCACCGGTGGGTGGAGGAGGCTTGCTCAGTGGTACCTCATTGAGTGCAAAATATTTTTCGTCTACCTCAAAGGTATATGCCGCTGAACCCGAGGGCGCAGCTGATGCCATTTTATCATTCAAAAGCGGTTCTATCCAAAAGGCTCCCTATGTAAAAACCATCGCCGACGGACTGTTGACTTATTTGGGAGATAAAACATTTCCAATTATTCAACAGAATGTTACTGATATCCTTACCGTTTCGGATGAGGAGATTATAGGTGCAATGCGACTTTTATGGGAAAGAATGAAGATAGTGGTTGAACCTTCCGGAGCGGTTTCTTTGGCAACAGTTTTAAAAAATCCGGAAATATTCAAGGGCAAACGTATAGGTATCATCATTACGGGCGGTAATGTGGACTTGGCTAAACTGCCATTTTAATTTGAATGCATCACGAAAATCATAATAAACGGATAAATTAGCCGTTAAATGCTACAAAATGGACAAGAATTTTAGAACCGTTTTTTACATTTGACTTTTAAATTGCTTACATCAATTACTATTATATGAAAAAGTTAATCTTCTGCTGTCTGGTTGTATTTATGGGTGCCTGTAAGGATAAAGATAATGGTGTTGATCCTGATCAGGACTTTGCTCAGGAATTCGTGGGAGACTATCGAACACTCACCATCACTAGTAACGTTATTGGAACGGAACATTTATGGGGCGTAACAAGGGTAAACAACAATCAACTTAAAATTGCATATACCAAAAATATTACGGTTTCAGTGCCGGGTAGTGAAGTAAAGAGTTGGCAGAAGCTGGAATTAAATAATGTGGTTACGACCGAAACCAACAAGTTCACGATCAATGAAATTGTGGATATGCAAGGTCAGGATGGAGCTATTACCAAGCAAAAGCTGGAAGGTCAGGGAACAAAAGTAATAAATGCCGCAGGGGTTCCTCAAATTAATATCGATTTGACTTTGACAAATACCGCCAGCGGAGTTTCTAATACCGAGTATCTGGAGTTTAAAAAGCAATAGAATCTATATTACAAGCATGAGCCGTCTACTAAAAGTGGACGGCTTTTGTGTTTAAGTCAAAACAATTTTATGTTTTTAGAAGCAAATCGTAATTCTTGCAAACTTTTACTTTCTTTAGTTTTGCTCGTGATGGCTACGGGTTGGCAGTTTGCAGCAGAAAAGTCCGATGCCAGTCGCCCCAATATAATATTGATAAACTTGGATGATTTGGGTTATGGGGATGTGGGTGCCTATGGAGCAACAGCACTC
>CALGRQ010000376.1 GCA_937880795.1 uncultured Dyadobacter sp.
ACAATTTTAATTAGTCAATGGGTGAAAGAAAGCGTCTTTTTTTTGAACTATATCCCCTGCTTTCCTTTTTTTCAGTGCTTTTATTTCTCTTTGATCTTCAAGCTTCGGAACGAAACATGATCACCATGATCTTGCAAAAGCAGATTTCCTTTTTCTGAAAGGCCAAAACCATCAAAGTCTTTAAACTTCGAACCTGCTACCAAGTCCTTAAAAGCCTGAGATCCCCGAACATACTCTACAACTTTGTAATTATTTAAAAAATGTTGCACAGTGCCATCCTTTTGCACGACAATGCGCCCCTGATTCCACTCTCCTATTTTTTTAAGAGCGTTCGCGGGTTTCTGATAAGCAATGACGTCATATAAGGAGGCAATGGTCCTATTGCCATTCTTTCCTTTTTTTGCATCAGGATGTACCGCATCGTCGAGTACCTGAAACTCACAACCTATTCCGGATTTACCCTTTGCATTAAATTTTTGATCTACGAAATATTTTACACCACTATTGGCTCCTTCACTCAATTTAAATTCAAACTGAAATTCAAAGACCGGACCAAAAAGCTCCTTCGTAACTATATCGTTACCCGTTTCAGAACCATCAGATTTGGCAATGGTGATGGTTCCATTCTGATAGCTCCATCTTTTTGAAGGAAACTCTGTACCACCGTACGCTCTCCACTGGTCTGCCGATTTACCATCGTATAGCTGCTTCCACCCCTCTTTCTTTTCTGCATCGGTGATCGAATTGGGAATCATGTTTACAATTCGGATCTCATTTCCCTTGGTGGGTTTCAGGTTAGTGGTTTTAATACGAATATTTTTCCAACTCACCTGCGTGCCTTCCAAACTTTTATCTTTATTGCTGATCGAATGCACCTGTAAACATATAAAACCACGCGGAGTCATATCATCTACCAGATAGGCTACGGGTACCCCATTGACGAATGTGCGAATGGTATTTCCAATGGCTTCGATTCGGTATTTATTCCATTCGTTCTTTTTAAAGGCCTTCTTACCAGTCGGATTAATATCCAAAGGATATAGCCAACCTCGACGCGCCTCGTCGTATATACCTCCCGAATACGCCCGGTCGCTTGGGTCTATTTCTACCTGATAACCATGCACCCGACCATTCATATAATCAGGCTTAGATTCACTTCTGATCTGAATCCCGGAGTTTAACTTATTGTCAACTTTTAATTCACATTCAAAAATAAAATCACCATAATCCTTTTCCGTGGTAAGAAAGGTATTGGGTGTGTTCGCCACAGAAGTGCCCACAATGGCGCCATCTTGCACTTCGTACCTGGCATTACCATTTAGTTTTTTCCAACCGGTGAGGTCTCTGCCATTGAATAAGCTTTCCCAACCATCTTTTGATTTCTGGGCATAAGTGGTTGACACTGCAAAAAAAGCGAGCATCACTGCGGTGTAAAATTTTGTTTTCATCGCTGTTTAAAAACAAGGGGTTTATAGGTTAATTATCCCAATATCATATAGCCACAGTCTTCCTTGGGGTTTCCATAGCTATTAACGAAAATAACGCATAGCTACCCTTACAAAGTACCATGTCCAGGATATTTAAGATATGAAAAATTAACTCCGAAAAATGATAAATGATTCCAACCCAAATTACCATAAACCTGTCTCTGAAAATAGAAACTTACATACCCCTGATTTTCAATCCATCTGGCTTAATAGGATACTGCCTTACATTCCAAAATTTACCATTTGAATTTAAGCACCTTTATGCGCTTCGCTACTGTAGGGTATTATCTATATTATTTTCTTGTTCTGATAGTGATCGTTATAACAACTGTGAAAACAAGTTGCCCGCTTAACGGCCGAAATTGAATTCATGATGACCCCGTTAACGTGCGTAAACGACGTGGCTAATTGTCGAGTGAAAGTTCTTAAAGGGCCCGACTGCTGTGGACTCGTATGTGCGTACAACATCAAAGACGTTGACACGGAAAAATTGACCGATAAGTTTTCAGAATTAGAAAAGCTAAAAAAAGAACATTGGGATGCAGCGGCGAAATGCACTATGTCCTGTAATTGAGCCTCGGTTACGGCGTATTCGAGGATTGCCCATGCAAAACAGTATTGTAATTAAAATCGGGGACCTGAAAACCAGGCTCCAGATCCCCGATAAGCTTTGATTTTATCCTAACGGATACTTCAAACTTTCTGTAATGTATTTCTTATTGATTTCGGCGCAAACCTTTGGCGACTTGTCCGGATCGGGAACACCGTCCAACTCAACCACAGCCCAGCCTTTAAATTTCACTTTTTTCAGAGCGGCAAATACAGCAGGAACGTCAACTCTCCCCTGTCCGAGCTCCACAAACTTATATCCGCTTTTGGACTCTACTGGTTTGGTATCTTTCAAATGCAAAGAATGGAGAATGTCTTTATATTTCAATACCGCTTCATGCGGTTCGCCTCCGCCCTGTTTGTAATGGGCAATATCCAGCAATAATTTGACATATTTCGGATTCATCTCCTGCACAATAATATCCACCTCTTCCGGAGTTTCGCCCCACTGATTCATGTGGTTATGATATACCGTTTGGACCCCCAAATCGGCGGTTTGTTTGCCGATTTCGTTCATGACCCGGGTCAATTTTTTCAACTCCTCAGCGGTAGGCGCTACATTGTTTTTCCTTAAACTATTTGTTACCTGCATGGCATTTCCCCCCAAGGCTTTCACAAAGCTAGCATGTGCTACATGCGTATCCACGGTGCTCTCAAATTTGGCAGGATCAACCTCCACATTTCCGCTCGAAAACATGGCCAGTTTTAAATCATGTTTTACCAACGCATCTTTGAGTTCCGATACCTTGGTACGGTACGGGGCAAAGGTATTGGCACGAAGCTGAATCCCCTTAAAGCCCAAAGCAGCCAGGTCTTCTATAGCCTGCATATCTTTTCCACCCCAGGTAATGGCGGAATATCCAATATTAAATCTACCCTTTTTTGCCAAGGCTTCTGCCCAGGCCGAAGAAGTCAACATGGCACCTGTTGCCAGCGACATCGTACGAAGGAAATTTCTGCGATCCATTAGGTCTATACTACTCATGTTGATTATAAAATAAAGTCAGGAATAGATTGTACTTTTCATAAGACGACTAAAATCAGAAAAGCCCCCTGTTGGGGGGGCTTTTCTTGTGGATGTCTCTTGCGCTTCCTAAGTCGTATATGTAATGATATGGCTTCTATACGCCTAGTATTCGTGATAACATCTGTCCGAATTAATACCCAGGATTTTGAGGATAACTCTGGGCTCCGCCTTCCGTACGGTCGATCTGATCCTGTGGTATCGGCCTCAGGTTATGATACTCTTTGATGTTAGCGGCTCCATCCGGATTGTACAACTTCACACGCTCCACCAAATTACCCCACCTTTTCAGGTCAAACCAACGGAACATTTCTCCGGCCAATTCGCGTTCACGCTCCTCCATGATAAAATCCATGGTAGCCTTCGCAGCCGTGATCTCCATTGCTTTTTCCTTCCCTGGCCAAGCCGCTCTACGCCGAACTACATTGATGTGCTCCGCAGCTTCTTGTGGCTTATTCAATTTAACAAGGGCTTCCGCTGCAATTAAATGAGTTTCTGCCAATCGGAACATGAGGAAATCTCTGCTACCTGCTTCATAAGTGACATCAGGACGAAGATTATCAAAAAACTTACGCAACGTTGGATATAGGTTCTGCTTGTAAAGACTTGGGGTAAGCACCTGATACGGCCTTTTCGCGCGTTCTTCCAACGACATTTCATAACCCGGTATAAAGATGGTTGTATCACCTGATGCAAAAGTGAGCTCCTTTTTGGAGGTATCAAACATATTGGTATACTTACCTGGTCTGTTGCACAACCAAGTATCCTTAAAGGTTTTCTTATATCTTGAATCATTGACACGATCGGCCTGCGCAAACACGGTTTCTAACATATATGTAGTAGGCATAAAACGCTTAAAGGGCCTTCCATTTTCGATGTCGCGTTGCATACCTGCTTGCACATCATACTCCATACCAAAGAAAAGGTGAGCTCGGTTTCCAACACCGTTTGTCAGGGGGTCGGAAGTATACTGCGTGGCAAATATTACTTCGTTACTTACCTCTCCTGCACCTTGTGCAAAAACACTGGCGAAATCGGGTAATAGGGAATAGGAATAATTCTCGATTACATTCTTTGCGTAGCGTGCAGCCTTGGTATAATCATCCGCTTCTTTTGCCTCTGAGGTTGCCCGGGTTAAATATACTCTGGCCAACAAGTGTTCCGTAGCGGCTTTGGATACCCTTCCATACTCAGCCGATGCCAACGACAAATCGGGTAAGGCAGTTTCTAAATCAGCAATAATTTGGGTGTATATATCCTTTACAGGCGCTCGACTAAAGTCCTTCTGAGATTCCAAATTACCCGTAGTTAATAACGATACCGGACCAAACATTTGAACCAGAATGAAGTAGTGATGCGCTCGTAAGAATTTCACCTCTGCAACGCGGCGCTTGATCAGCGCGGCGTCCATACCGGTTACAGCAGGTGCGGCATCAATTACCAAATTAGCCGTATTAATGGCCGGATAAAAGCTGTTCCAAATGCTATTGGTAACAGATAAGCGGCTATCAATTTGAGAGGTGTACTGATTAACAAATTTGTTGGCTCCATCCGCCCCCATTGTATAGGTATCGGTACCAAAAATGCTAAGAGTCATTGCTTCTTCGGTTCCATAATAAGAACGAAGCGATGAATAAACGCCTTTTACAGACGCCTCAAATCCGGCAGGCGTTTTGAGATATTCACTACCCACCTGGGATACCGGAATTTCATCAAGGATCCCCTTACACCCCTGACTACCCAGTAACGCAATGGCCAAGGCCATCATTTTAAAACTTGAATGAACTTTCATAATGCGAATATTTTGCAGTCGAAACGATGACTGCGACTATAATTTCAAATTAATACCGAATGTGATCTGACGAACAGCCGGCGTTTGGCTAGCATTCACATCACCATCGGTTTCATTGTCGATCCCTTTGTATTTGGATCTATACTCCGAGAAAATAAATGGTTGCTGAATACTCATAAAAGCACGCAGACTTCCTACCTTGATTTTGTCGGTCACCGATGCCGGGAAATTATATCCCAAATTAATGTTTCGGATTTTTACGAAGGTTCCATCGAAGTATAGGATACTAGTCCGGTAAGGAGGAAACTCCTGGCTTTGATTGGGTCTTGGAAATTCATTCGTAGGATTCTCCGGTGTCCAGTAATCAATGTCAAGATTGTTGTATCGTCCCGCGAGTGTCATGTTATCCTGATGAAACATACTTCGGAACATACTGCCAAAACGTGCAAAAACAAATACAGAAAGATCGAAGCCTTTGTACTCAAACCGGTTGGTCATACCTAGTGAAAATTTAGGAACCTGAGATCCCAGAATGACACGATCCAAAGGATCTATTTTGCCATCACCATTGGTATCCTGAATTTTAATTGCTCCCGGAACACTCTGATATTTCTTGGCTTCTTCGGCTTCATGCAACTGCCATATACCAATTTTCTTGAAGTCATAATAGGTCGTTAACGGCTGACCTATAAATCGAGCATTTCCTATATCATCCTCCTTTCCATTGAACAGTTCAAGAATCTTCTCCCGATTGCGTGTGAACTGAAAATCAGTATTCCACCTGAAACCCTTAGGTGAGTCGATATTGACGGTCGAAAGCGTTACTTCCAAACCTTCGTTCCTCGTACTTCCAACATTGCGACGAACCTGTGAAAAGCCACTGGTTATAGGTAACTGATCGAGTAAGAGTAAATCCTTTGTATCGGCTCGATAGTATTCAAGAGAACCCGATATTTTGCCCTGCAAAACATTGAAATCCAAACCGATGTTGGCCGTAGTCGTGGTCTCCCATCTTAGGCGTGAATTACCCAAGGTACCAGGGGCATAACCAAAGCCGGCAACATTTCCAAAAGCGTAGGATGTACGGTTCAGCAAAGCCTGAGTTTGATAGGGATCAATGGCTGTATTTCCAGTAGATCCAATGCTAGCCCGCAATTTCAACTCATCAATTCCTTTTACATTTTGCAAGAATGGCTCATTCGTGATATTCCACCCCATGGCAATGGACGGGAAGAATCCATACTTCGTATCAGCACCAAATCTTGACGAACCATCATAACGTCCTGTGAGGGTAAGCAGGTACTTCTCCTTATAATCGTAGTTAATACGTGCCATATAAGAGTTAAGCGCCCACCGTGAAACTCCGGAAGAAACTCCGTTTATCACCGTAGCCTGGCCCAGGTTGTAGAATTGCTGGGTTTCCGCAGGAATACCCGTCACATTTGTGAAATTTTGCTCATAATCGTCCTTTTGCAACGAGTGTAATGCAGTTACCCCCAGATTGTGTTTATCGTTAAACCGCTTGTTATACATTAAAATATTTTCCAATGTAAAGTTGAACTGATATTCGTGAAACTGGTAAGCCGTAGGTGCACCTAGCCGACGAGCGTTGGTTTGGCTACCCACGAAACGCCCAATTCTTCGGTTGTTTAAATCAGGACCAAAATTCACTCTGTACTTCAAGCCATCCAGTATATTCCATTCGCCATATAAACTGGTAAAAATGCGCATGCGTTTTGTCAAGTCAACCTGTGCACCTGGTATAATTTCAGCAATGGGGTTTGTTCTTGCTCCGTCGTTGGTAGGCAGGAAAATCAGGTTTCCGTCATCGTCGTAAGGCTTCCCTAGTGGGTTTTCAGCCAACGCACCTCCATATGGGTTAAAGTTCTCGCCGTTTCTGACGCTATACACGCCTAAAGTGGACGTCCCAATTTTGATCCTTTTTGTTACCTGATGATCCAGGTTGATGCGGAAGGTATAACGCGTAAAGTCCTGATTGTAAATAATTCCTTTGTCCTTAAAGTAGTTACCCGAAATCGCAAACTGCGTTTTTTCATTTCCTCCTTGCAAACCTACCTGATGGCTCTGTATAGAACCTGGTCTGAGCAAGTACGA
This sequence comes from uncultured Dyadobacter sp., assembly GCA_937880795.1. GTDB lineage: Bacteria > Bacteroidota > Bacteroidia > Cytophagales > Spirosomataceae > Dyadobacter. The sequence continues at coordinate 7,028 of CALGRQ010000376.1, forward strand.
CTGATAATCCGTCGAGCGATTATTGGCTATACCGTCCAATTCGATAGGCTCAAACAATTTGGCATCTGCTTCGGGTGTAGCCGGACCAGCCGGATAAAGGGGTAGGCCTGTTTTTGTGTCAATAACCGCCCTACGCGACTCACGTTTATACTCGGCAAACTCCTCACCGTTCATCACATCAATTTTACCAAGTTCTTTCGAGCTCCCGTAGTATCCATCGTAACTCACCACAGCTTTGCCCGATTTACCACGCTTGGTGGTGATCAGTACAACTCCATTCGATCCGCGCGAACCATATATGGCTGTTGAGGAAGCATCCTTGAGTACCTCCATGGAGGCAATGTCATTTGGATTGAAATCGTCTATATTACCAGCTAAGGGAATACCGTCAACGACATAGAGGGGATCATTAGAAGCATTGATTGAACGTCGACCCCGGATCCTTACCGTAGGACCCGCACCGGGTTTACTACTGCTCTGAACCACATCGACCCCAGCAGCTCGGCCTTGTAAAGCCTGCCGCGCATTGGTGATCGGAAGTTCCCCAATTTCTTTGGAGCCTACCGAGGATATAGCACCCGTGGTCTGACTCTTTTTCTGCGTTCCGTAACCAACCACGACAATTTCTTCAAGTGTTTTCTGATCGGAACCCATTGAAATGTCAATGACGCTAGCTGTTCCCACTTGCTTTTCCTGACTCAAATATCCCACGGCCGAAAAAACCAGAATATCTACGTCACTTTTCGTTTCAATTTGAAACTTTCCGTCAACATCAGTGGTGGTTCCGCTGGTGGTCCCCTTGATCATCACGGTTACACCAGGTATAGGACTATTATCGTCTTTCGACAATACTTTTCCTGTTACGACACGATCAATTCCTTCCCGTTCAGCGGTAATGATAGAAAGTTTAATTTTACCCGAGCTGGCAAATGTTACAGGCATATACAACGCCGTTAGCATACAGCCCCGGATTAAATGTCTGACAAAAGGATTACTCCCTTTCTTCATAAGTTTAAGATTAGATTAAGAGATTATTGAAGTTATTAATGGCGAAGTCACCATTATTTACATAACAATAACTAGACGAAACAGGACTTACCAACCCTTACATTAGAGAAGTGCAGAATTATACCAAAAAAGTCTAAAGAACTCCTACATGTATCCAAATGGCATTTTTGGATACAAAAAAACTTAAAACTTTTTCTGTGATCTATAACGAAATACGCTACGCCAGCAGCGGGTCATTATACAAAAACAGGGTTACCCCGCCGCTGCGGAATAACCCTGTTTCAATTTTTGGTATATATAACTACCCTTACGACTCGCAAGACTGGCAGCTTACCAAGCTGGTCACCAATTCTTTCGAAACACTTTGGCTTCTTTGATAGTAAAGCGTTTTTACCCCTAACTTCCATGCCTCAATCAGCAACTTATTCACTTCTTTAACCGGTAAATTAGCCGGAATATTCAAGTTCAAACTTTGCGACTGATCCACATATTTCTGACGGATAGAAGCCTGTTGAATAATTTCTAACTGACTAATTTCTTTAAAGGTTTTAAATACATCCTTCTCCTCAGCCGTAAGTGCATCCAGGTGCTGTACGCTGCCATGGTTAAGCATGATCGTACGCCAGGTTTCTTCATTGTCGATCCCCTTTTGTTCCAGAAGTTCTTTAAGATACTTGTTCTTGCGCATAAAGTTACCCTTTGCCAAACCAGCCTTGTAATAATTGCTGCTGAAAGGTTCTATACCCGGTGAAGTTTGTCCCAAAATCGCAGACGACGAAGTGGTGGGTGCAATGGCCAAAAGCGTGGTATTACGACGACCATATCCTTTTAGTAATTCAGGCTCGCCATATATCAACGCAAGCTCTTGCGTCGCCTTTTCCGACTTGTGCTGAATTTCCTGGAAAATTTTCACCGTCAATTGCTTCGCCTGAAGACCCTCAAATGGGATCATATTTCTTTGCAGATAAGAGTGCCATCCCAATACCCCAAGCCCCAATGCCCGGTGGCGTTTGGCAAAACGGTTGGCCGGAGCCAGGAAATGGTTCCCTTCTGTCTTTTCTATAAACTCCTGAAGTACGGCATCCAGGAAGAAAATTGCTAAACGCACAGCGTCAGTATCTTTCCACTCGTCATATAGTTCCAGGTTCATGGACGACAAACAGCAAATGAACGATTCATCTTCCGTTGAGGGTAGCATGATCTCTGAGCACAAATTGCTGGCATTGATCCGTAGGTTCTTATCCTTGTAAACCTGAGGCTTATTCTGGTTCACGTTATCGGAAAAGAATATATACGGCAATCCCTTTTGCTGACGACTTTGAAGGATTTTAGCCCAAAGTTCTCTTTTGGCCATATCCCCATCAATCATGTCCTGCATCCAGTAATCGGGAACACACACGCCCGAGAACAGGTTTTGGATCGGATGACCAATATCTTTGATCTGTAAAAACTCCTCCACATCCTCATGGTCAATGTCCATATAGGCAGCAAAAGCACCTCTACGCACACCACCTTGCGAAATGGTATCCATGGCCGTATCGAAAAGACGCATGAAACTCACCGCTCCACTGCTTTTTCCGTTGTCGGTAACCGCACTTCCACGGGCACGCAAATCCCCAAAATAGGCAGAAGTTCCACCGCCAATTTTAGTTTGCATGATTACCTCACCCAATTTATGCGTAATCCCTTCTATATTGTCAGGCACATGCACATTGAAACAAGAAATGGGTAGTCCGCGCTCTGTGCCCATGTTGGCCCAAATCGGGGAACTGAGGCTCATCCAACCTCTTTCCACCATTTCCATAAATGCCTCTTTCAATTCCGGACGATACAAACGCTTGGCTGCCGCTTCGCACACACGCTCAATGGCTCCTTCTACGGTTTCGCCTTTTAACAAATAACCTCTGTTCAGCACCTGCTCGCTTTCGGTATTTTTCCACCAAAGCTTCTCCATTTCATATCGAACGCCTACGCCATCCAATAGATCCAATTCAGGACTTTTCATTGATAATGATTTATTTTTTGGAATGAATATCTAGTAACAACTGGCTTTGTCCAGATTAGAACAGGTCAAAAGCCGATATACTTTTATCGTGTTTGGTATAATCTACCGGGCGTTTGGCGAAGAAATCGTCCAGACTGTTTGCGAAAACCTCTTCCTCAAACCATTGTAACAGTTTGATGTCCGCAAGAGCCAGGTTAAACTGACGTGGCAAACCAATTTTTTGCAAGCTATCGTCTGCACGGTATTTCATGAAGTTGATCAGATCCTCCTTGTTGATGCTGTCGATTTCGCCTTCACTAAAAATCCAGTCAATGATACGGGATTCCACCTCTATGGATGAACGTACCAAACGAGTAATTTCCGAAATCGTTTCCTCGTCGAACATGTCTGGAAACTCCTCCTGAATTTTATTTACCAGATATATACCGGCATTGGCGTGAATTTGCTCATCGATAGAAGTCCAGGCAATGATATTACTTACGTTTTTCATCAAGCCCTTAAAGCGAGCGAAAGACAAAATAATAGCGAACTGGCTAAATAAACTTACGTTTTCGATCAGGATAGAAAACAGGATCAGTGAGAAAGCATATTCTTTTTTATCCGTAGACTTGGCATTACCCAAAGCCTCAGAGAGGTATTCGATTCGCTCGCGAATCACCGGTATTTCTACCAACGACTCGAACTGATTGGTATAGCCCAATACTTCAAGCAAGCGGGAGTAAGCTTCTGAATGGCGAAATTCACATTCTGCAAAAGTACTTCCCAACCCATTAAACTCCGGTTTTGGAAGATGGTGAAAAAGATTTCCCCAAAACGATTTTACAGCTACTTCAATTTGTGCAATGGCAAGCAAACTGTTTTTTACAGCATTTCTTTCAGCATGATTTAAATGCGAATGGAAGTCTTGCGTATCGGCCGTAAAATCCACTTCCGAATGTACCCAATAGGCTTTGTTGATGGCCTCCGTAAATTGTAAAATTTCAGGATATTCGAATGGCTTGTATTGCAGACGCTTATCAAAAATACTCATAAAAAATAGCGGTATGTATAAATTTTAATTTCGATTTTGTGGTTCCGAAACGCAGGTTTTGCTGTACCTTTAAGTCTCCGAAGCGCTCCCCATCAACCCTTCATTTCCTTCTCCCTGAGATACAGCGCACTACTCATTTTCACTCGTACAATCCCAACATTTTCGACACGTTTCTCTCCTGCAAAGGTAATATTATTATCATTATTTGTAAACTTTTTTATTTTCTCAAAATTTCAATTAGCTGATTTTCAATATTATAAATTTAAAAATTTGTAAACTTTTTCAAATTTCAATATTTTAGTTTGCAAATATAATTCAATACATTAAGGCTCAATATTCCCCAAATAAAAATCCGCAGATGCGACAGTTTATCTCCTGTTACTTCTGCGGATCCCCTAAAAACCGGTGGTTCCCGGTTCATTCTTCAAAACCGTTATTCAGCGAGTGCTACCTTGCATTGCTTTCTAGTAGAAGCAGTAAGTTCTCGCTTCGCCAATGCGTGACATTCGTAGATCGCATCGCTAAACATCATTTGCTGCGGTGGCGTTTTTTGAGTAGAAGCCGACGGCCCCCTCAAAGCTCCCACCAAACCCAGTTCTCGAGCTACATATACATAACGAATAGCATCAATCACCACGCCCGCAGAGTTGGGCGAATCCTGAACCGATAGCTGTGCGTCAAGGATCACGGGCGCCCCCATGAACCCTGCCAATTCCAACCGAAAATTGGCAACCTTGTTGTCGCCATAGTAAGCAATATATTCCGATGGACCGGCATGCAAGAAACTATCTTCTGAACCAATGCCACGAATGTCGTTCTGGGCACGAATCACGTTTTCTTTTGATATTTTTTTCGATTTCAATCGATTTTTATCCTCCATATTCAGAAAGTCGGTATTACCACCCACATTACGTTGAATATGTGCTTTTACATGGTGCCCGCGTTCAAAAGCCAACTCTTGCAACATTTGAGAAACAATACTTGCACCAAACTGGCTGCGCATATCGTCACCAATGATTGGTATACCGGCATCAATAAACTTTTGCTCCCATACCGGATCCGAGGCGATAAATACGGGAATACAATTCACCAGTGATATTCCCAATTCCAAACAGATTTCCGCATAAAACTCCGTAGCACGCTGAGAACCCACAGGCAAATAGTTAATAAGCACCTCTACCTCATGCGCTACCAAGCGCTCCACAATTTCCTTCCGAAGCTCGGCTACAACTTCCTGGCTGTAACCCTCAGGATTACCCAGGAGGTCAGTGCGACGGAGCTCTTCTTTAACAACAAAGCGATTTGCCTCCGGATAGCCAATCATCTGCGGTGAAACGCCGTCAATCACAGGAGAGCGGTATACAGGCGCCGTGCTCTTAATATCACCATTCAATACCATGGTGCAATTCGGTTTTGAAAAAATGGCCTCCTTTAACGGCAGTCCGATCTTTCGCTCGTCCACATCAAAACCACATACAAATTCAATGTTCGCTGCCTTGTAGCCACCTATGTCATCGGCCATAAGACCTGATGTTTGATCAGAAAACGTGGTATAGTACTCTACACCCTGCACCAGCGAACTGGCACAATTTCCAACGCCCAAAATGGCGACTTTTATTTTTTTTAGCGGATTATACATGAAGCAATCGAGAAATTATACTATTTAAGATAAGTTATATCAGATTTAAGAGCAATTGTTGGCACGAAGCAAATACCAGACATCGAACACTCACAAAATACCCATAAAATCCAAGAGCAAATTTAATGCAAACGTTTGCATTATACCAAAAATAAATAATGATACTTGAAATATACAATTTCACGAAAAATTCATTTAAGCCCCACGACTACCGACACACCTCCTCTTATCCCATCATACCAGGGAGATAAGAACGTTTTACTGCTATATAGTAAATACAAAAAGTACAAAATACTCACCCCTATTACATAAACAGTTTAACAGGAAATGCACTGCTGAAACACCACCTGTTCACCGCGAACTTAACCGTTAACTAAATTCCCATGTAAGAATCATACGATGAGTCGATTAGAAATAATTTGGTTTGTAATTTTAGATCATAAATCCTCTTCTTACCTCTTAAATAAAGTTCATGAAAGCAACACCTGCCATGCTGGCCGTTCTCGGCCTGCTGCGGATCACACCATGTTGGTCTCAAAGCACCACTACCGCCTACTTTTCCAGCATCCATAAACTGGACGACGCGTACGCTATTACGACTTCGGCTCGGTCCAATTCGCCAGTTTTACACCAGCGTTTGTTTGTCTTATATCCACTGGCCAAAGAGATATCATGGAGTACTGTAAACCAAGCAACCAAGGTAACTTTTACCAATAACGGACTTCGAAAAAAGGCATTTTTCCTGGCCGATGGCTCGCTCTCCTATACCCTCACACACTATACGGAAGAGCAGTTACCTGCCGAATTGTTGAGAAATATTTATCAGACCTATAAAAATTATAAAATACACAGTATCAAAGAAATCGTAGCGCAGAATACACATACCTTTTATGTGATTATTGAAAACAGTAAGTTTTACAAAACGCTAAAAATTAGCCAAAATCAAATCGAGCAGATCAAAAAATTAAAGAAAGGCCTGGCTGATAGTGAGCTAAACTGAACGTATAACGGTATCAAAAAAAATTCTTAGCTTACAACCAAAGTCACCTTTCTGCTGTCTTGATACCGTTATATACTTGCCCTGATCATGAAAAAATTATTTGCTTTATGCCTGTTTGCCTGTACTGGTTGTGATCTATTATTTCACAATGAGCCAGATGGTAAGTTTTTAGACAAGGTTGTTAACTTGGAAGATTTCAATTCGCAGTACGACGATTACAACTCCAACTTGGCACAAAACCGTTACGGACATACCCATTTGATTTTTTCCTCAAAACGAGAGAAGAAAGACGTCCTCAATCTGGTATACTTTCCCGCTGAATTTAGTTACGATCGATACCTCCATTTAAAGCACTTTCAAAGCAATGGAACTGCGATTTATGACTACTTCACCACCTTCAATAAAGGAAAATCCTTACTATCGTCAGCTAACGGAAACTTTAATGTGTACGGGCCAAAGATGTCCACCCATGACGACCTCCATTTACCCGCTACTGACGAAATTTGGCTATTTTATGCCGATGACGCCTCTGGAAACATGGACATCAAAATGGCAAGCCAAAATAAAAATCCCATAGCGTTCGATATTATCAATTCTCCATTCAACGATGCCTATCCCACGTTTTCTCCAGACGGCAAACGCATCTATTTCTGTTCGGACCGAGGGGGCAATTATGATATTTACGAGCTAATCATAAAGGACGAAATTCGAACTTCAATATCAAACATTCTAAATCCCGAACAATACGAAATCAAAAAAGTGGAGGAGCTATCCAGTGCCTATAACGACAAGTGTCCGTATGTTTTTAGAAATACCATGGTGTTCGTTTCCGACCGGCCCGGTGGCCAAGGCGGTGAAGATATTTACTATGCTACCTATGAAAATGACAAATGGACAACACCTGTAAATGCCGGCGCAAGGGTTAATACCACGTATAACGAGTATCGTCCCATTTTACCGGAAACCAATTTTTCTTATATGCCCATGATTTTTTCGTCCAACAGACCCGGCGGAAAAGGTGGGTACGATTTATACATGATTGGCTTGAAATAGGTCCGATTATTTAAAAAAATTTAAAAATCCCTTCACCTTTAACGACCCAAATATCTTGTAACCAATTGGATACATAAACCGATTTCAAAAGCAATCGGGTACGAAAATTCTACTGCCAAGAAAAAGTCACATGCTATATTCTTCTCAAATTCTCCGGCTGTAAGCAGTAAACTCAAGGCTTAGAATTCCTTCTATATAAAATTTCGAATCAAATCTTCACAACGAGCTATTATTTAAAGGTTTTATAGGATTTGTAGGGGTATATTGGCCCGTTACACGTCCCACAAGCACATTAATTCCTATTTTTTCTTAAAATATTCTCTACTGCATTCGTGATATGAATGGCTTTACGCCACGATTGTGATGATATAAAGGATATTTTGCGATGATTCAGTTTACCTAAACCCCTAAACGTATGAAGAAAAAATTTACGGTAGTCCTGGTATTTCTGGCAACGTTCCCGGAAATTTCTGCATTTGCCGGAAAACCTCCGATGCGCCTGCATCTGTCTCCAACCAAAACCAGTAAGGCCGAGTTAGCCGGTCGTCCTAAAAAAGCTAATTCAGCAGGAACTTCTGACAAGCTCACCACCGATTTTGGTCAAATTCCCATCATGGTCAAAGACACGACCATTGATATCAAAGGGAAAATTGTTGACCTTAAAAAAGAAGACTTGGTTGGGGTAACGGTGATGGTGGCCGGCACTTCCAAAGGAACAGTTACAGATGTTTTAGGGAATTTTACCTTGGAAAATGTAGGTAAAAATTCTACCCTAAAAGTTTCCTTCATCGGTTATAAGCCACAAAGTATTCCAGTGGCCGGGAAGTCTACTTTTTCCATCGTGATGGAGGAAGATTATAAAATATTGGATGAGGTAGTGGTTGTTGGTTTTGGCCAACAGAAAAAAGAAAGTGTTGTTGGGTCTATAGTGCAGATGTCTGATGAAGTCATCAAAAGAAATGGTAACGTAACCGATTTACGAGAAGCACTCTCCGGGCAACTTCCGGGTATTGTTTCCCTCACTTCCTCGGGCGAGCCGGGCGGTATAACAACCGGTGAAAGTGCAACCAATATTTTTATCCGTGGCCAAAATACCTGGAACGGCGGACAACCACTTGTGCTGGTCGACAACGTAGAACGAAGCATGAACAACGTGGATCCCAATGAAGTGGCGAGCATATCTGTTTTAAAAGATGCATCGGCTACTGCTGTTTTTGGGGTAAAAGGTGCCAACGGGGTTATCTTGATCACCACCAAACGGGGTAGCCAGGGTAAAACGAAGCTTAATTTTAACTATACCACCACGGCAAAAACAGTATCTCGCCAACCCGACAAACTGGATTCGTATGACGCCATGATGGCTAAAAACGAAATCATTGAAAGGGAAGGCGTTTTAAATCAACCTTCCTGGAATGCATATGTGCCATACGACATTGTACAGCGCTACAAAGGGCCACAAAGTCCGGAATACGCCGAAATTTACCCCAATGTAGATTGGGCAAAAGCCATGTTTAAAGACGTTGGCTTTTCGCATAGAGCAACCCTTAGCGCCAGTGGCGGTAGTAAAGCCGTACAATACTTCGGATCCCTCGCCTACCTCAACGAGGGGGATATGTTTAGAGACTACGACAACGATAAGGGCTATAAACCCAACTACGACTTTAACCGCTTCAACTTCCGAAGCAATGTGGACGTAAAACTGACCAAAACCACCAAACTCAAAATGAGCCTGGCCGGATACTATAGTCAGAAAAACACCAACTATAACAATGAGGGAAGTTCATCCAGAGCAGACCAATGGATGTGGTCAGCGGCATATTTCCTCGCACCGAATTTATTCTTACCAAGGTATAGCGATGGCCGCTGGGGGGCATATCAAGAGGGTGGTAATAACACGGTTAACCCCCTTGCGGTGGTGTACAATTTGGGTATACGCCAAACCCGCGCTACTCAATTGAACTCTGACTTTACCCTAGAGCAGGATCTATCCTTTATCACCAAAGGACTTAAAGCGAGCGGCTCATTGTTTTACGACAACAATGTGCGTTCGGAAGGTGGGATTTTTGACGTGGTGAACGCAGTAAGACCTGCCGAGGCCAGCACCAACGTAGCCTATAAGCAAATTTACCCGATGCTTTACAAAGGTCCGGATCAGGATCCGAGTGAATATACGGCTTACCTGCCCGTCAGCGACGAGGAATATGACTGGGTCATGCGTCCATGGACAATCCGTCAGGAAAGCATTATTGCCGGTAACTGGGATTCAAATATACCCATCGAACGCCGCCTGATGTACCAGTTCCAACTTAACTATGCGCGCCAGTTCAAGAAGCACAATGTAACGGCAATGGGTTTGGTTAAGCGTGAAGAGTATGCGAGAGGAAGCATGTTTAAAAACTTCCGGGAAGACTGGGTTTTCCGCTCTACTTATGACTACGACACCAAATACCTTTTCGAAGTGAACGGTGCTTACAACGGTTCGGAGCAGTTCGGTCCCGCTTACCGGTTTGACTTCTTCCCATCGGTTGGTTTGGGTTATGTAATTTCCAACGAAAAGTTCTTCAAAAACAAGGTGATGGATCACCTTAAGTTTCGATATAGTGTGGGTAAAGTGGGTGATGACAATATCAGCGGTCGTCGCTGGTTATACGCCTCCCAAATGGGCTTTGGCGGAGCTGCCCGCTTGAACGAAAACACAGCCGGTGCCAGTCCGTACACCTTCTACCGGGAAACGGTTGTTGGAAACCCAAATATTCATTGGGAAACCGCTGTAAAGTCCAACTTCGGTATAGAAATGGGCTTTTTCGAAAGCATGCTGGCTTTGAATGTTGATATATTCAATGAGAACCGTACCAACGTTTTAATGGCCGGAACCAGCCGAAATGTGCCGCCATTTTTTGGCAATACGCCTCCAAGTGCAAACCTTGGCCATGTAAAATCCAACGGATATGAGATTGAGCTTAAATTCAATAAACGTCTTAATCCTAGCCTAAGCGTTTGGTCTAACATCTCGTTCTCCCACAACCAGAACAAGATTATAGCGCGCGATGACGCACCATTGCAGCCCGATTACCTAAAACAGGCAGGTTATTCAATTGGCCAAAATCGCAGCTTGTTGAGCGCCGGGTTCTATAACAATTGGGATGAAATATATGCCAGCGTTCCAACAGAAAACAATGACCTTCAGAAATTGCCGGGATACTACAATCTGGTTGATTTTAATGCCGACGGAGTCATTAAAAATAATGAAGACACCCCTCCCATTGGCTATAGTGGAATACCTCGCAACACGGCTACACTTGGTTTGGGGGGAGAGTACAAAGGATTCAGTGTGATGTTACAATTCTATGGAGCTAACAACGCAAACAGAAGAATTGATTTCAACAACTATCAGAATGACGTTGACATTGTCTTTGGACACGTCAGAGATTATTGGTCCAAAGACAACCAGGATGCCAGTTCTTTCCTCCCACGTTGGAAAACACAGGGCGAAAACATTGGTAACTATTTCCTGTATGATGCTTCGTTCCTAAGACTCCGTACGGCCGAGGTTTCTTACAACTTTGGAAAAACCAATATGATCAAAAGAATCGGACTGAGCAACATGAGGGTCTTCCTGAATGGAACCAACCTTTTCTTATGGACCAAACTACCAGACGATCGGGAATCTACCTACGATGGAGGCAGTGCTACTCAGGGGGCCTATCCTACCATGAAACGCTTTAATCTGGGTATCGATTTTTCTTTCTAGTCATTCTTAATTATGAAAAATATCAAATTCAATTATACTAAACTATTTTCTGCCAAGCTTATTCTCTCGGCCACGCTTTTGCTATCCTGCGAGAGCTATCTGGACAAAGCTCCCGAGGCTGATATTACAGAAAAGGTAGCCTTTGGTAACTTTATCAGTTTTCAAGGATTCGTTGAAGAAATGTATAACTGTATCAGCGATCCTAACAAAGGTGGGGCCTGGAACAAGTATCTCTTCGCCGATGAAACCCTCAACAATTACCCATATGCTTTCGACAACGGAAACTATTGGGGAAACGAAGCATATTTCTACGGGCAGTCGGTAAACACCACAGACAACAATTCTCGTACTAAAAGAATATGGGAATATGCCTGGTATGGTATACGGAAAGCCAACCTTGCGCTTGAAAAGTTAGAAACCGAGGGATTGTTCCGGGGTACAGAAGAAGAAAAGAAACACTTGAAAGGCCAGGCACTGTTTTTCAGAGGCTGGTTTTATTTCGAAATCTGTCGGTATTGGGGTGGTATGCCCTATATCACAAGGGTGTTAAACCCAACCGAGGAAATGACTACCGAAGAATTTAAGCGACTTAAATTCAAGGAAACGGCTAAACTCATGGCGGCAGATTTCCGCGCAGCTGCGGATTTACTCCCCATTCACTGGGATCAGTCGCAACCGGGTCAAGCAACTTTGGGCCAAAACCGCGACCGCATCAATAAGTTTCATGCCCTGGGCTACCTTGGCAAGGTACTCTTATACGGAGCGAGCCCGATGATTAACGAAGAAGCCACAGGCACCAACGCTTTTGACCCAGAAATGAGTCAGCAAGCTGCCGACGCTTTTGGAGAGCTCTTAAAACTAGCCGACGAATCTGGTCAGTACAAGCTTCTTCCCTGGGCTTCCTGGACAGATAATTTCTGGCGTTGGAATAACGAACGTACCGGTGGTACCGAAGCTATTATGGTACCAACCATCTATGACCGGACTCGTGTAAGATGGTCTACGCTGGGTGCAACTGTACCCTCCTCTTTTGCCTTAAACAGCGGCTCCGATGCGGATGTACCCACCCATAATTTTATCAAAAATTATGCAATGGCCAATGGTTTGCCTATCACGGATCCTAAGTCGGGCTACAACCCCAATGACCCATGGACTGGTCGTGAGCCTCGCTTTTACAAGGATATAGTCGTGGATGGAGATCAAATTCACAGTGCAGCTGGTCAGGATAAGTATGCCGAACTGTTTAACGGAGGTTTTCACCGTTCTCAAATCAACCCACCGAGTGTGACGGGGTATTACCACAAGCGCTACTCGCCTATTGGCCCTACATTCACCACGGCACTTGCCAATAACCTGCAAGCCTATGTTCCGTATTTAAGATTGGCTGATATATATCTGATGTACGCCGAGGCCGTAAACTTCTCTAAAAATGGAGGCCCAACAGCAACCGCGTCAAATTATACGCTTACGGCTGAAAAAGCTTTGAATGTCATCCGTAATCGCGCTCAGCTACCGGATTTGGATGCCAAGTTTACCGCCAACAAGGATGCCTTCTTCGAGGAAATTGTAAGAGAAAGAGCAGTGGAATTAGCCTTTGAAGGAGCCCGTTTCTGTGATCTGCGCCGATGGAACCGCAACGGTGACCCTCGTTATCTGGACAAGACCGCCATTGATTTTGTTCGGGGCGCAAATGGAAAACCAGTCAATTTAACAGAACGCCTTGTGGTGAAAAGAACGGTTGACAAAAAGCACAACTGGCTCCCCATACAGGTAGCCTATACCAGAATGTTCAAAGATTTCCCCCAGAACTCAGGCTGGTAATTTCACTATATATCTAAAAAAAATATTCATAATGAGAAATATACTCGTTTTACTATTTTGCTGTGGTTCACTGTTACTGAACCCCACAAACGTGAAAGCGCAGCTCGATTCAACACTTCTCAAAGATCTTTTTGAAAAAAGCACTGAGGTTGTTGCGAACGAGGCTTTCCGGAAAACAAAGGTCGAAAACATCGCAGGAGCCATTACTACCCTGGATGCAACTGCCATTAATAAATATGATAACAATATATGGCTGAGTAATGCGCTTACTGGCCGTACGTTGGGACTATTGGGCAACAACAGCATTAGAGGTATTGGGATCGGCATAGAGGTTGGAGATATTACCGGCAGCGGTTTATACTCTGGAAACGCTTTGTTTGTCGTGGATGGCCTACCACGTGATATTGAGGGCTTGCGTTTGTCAGAAGTTGAATCGATAACGATTTTGAAAGATGTCAATTCAGCAATCCTATACGGAAGTGCCGCTGTAAATGGCGTTGTAATGATCACCACAAAAAGAGGAAAGGTTAATAAGCCCACCTCCAATGTGACCCTCAACTATGGCTTGTCCAGACCGCGCGAGCTACCTAAATTCCTCAATTCGGCAGATTACATGACCATGTTTAACCTGGCCAGAACCAATGACGGACTAACCCCTCAGTTTTCGAATGAAACCATTGAAAATCACCGCTCAGGAAATCCTTATCGTTACCCGAGCACCGATTACTATGCAGACGAATATCTGAAACCTTTTAAAACGTATCATGATGTGGTAACAGAGTTTTCAGGGGACGAAAACGCCAAATTTTATACCAATGTGGGTTGGAATTCAACAGGAGGACTACTGGATATTGGAGAAGGAAAAAATGCAAGAAACAACCTCTTTAATGTACGCGGAAACGTGGATCTTAAGGTAAACCGCATGATCAAAACGTCCATTGATGCAGCCGCATTCTATGGTAGTAATAAGTCACAGCGCGGAAATTACTGGGATCGTGCAGGAACCATCAGACCCCATGAATATACCCCTTTAATTCCTCTGAATTTAATCGATCCAGAAAATCCTTTGCTGGAATCGCGAAAAAATGATGTGGATGGAACTTACCTGCTTGGGGGCAATACCAGCTACCTTACCACGCCATTCGGAGATGCATATGCCGCTGGAAATGTGCAAAACATCTACCGCAAATTCACCTTTAACAACCGCATCGATTTTGATCTTTCCAATGTTACAAAGGGTTTGTCTGGACACAGTAATATCAGTTTCGATTACTTCACAGGCTACACCCAAACTGTTGCCAATGAGTATTCGGTATATCAGCCAACCTGGTCTGAGACCGAAGATAAAATCATTGCGCTCACACAACATGGACGTGATACCCGCCCAGGAACGCAGGTGGTTGGTGGATCCACATTTCGTAGAAGAATTGGCTTTTACGGTCAGTTAAAATACGACCGTACCTTTAACGAAGTGCACCGTTTTACGGGTAATTTGTTAGGCTTCGGCAGCTTGTACAAGGAAGTTGGTCTTTTCCAGAGTGAGAAAAACGCGCACGTAGGTTTACAGTTGGCCTATGCCTATAACAACAAATATGTGGTTGATTTTAGTAGTATATACCTCAACTCCATTCGCTTGCATGAAAACAACCGCAGAGGTTTTTCTCCATCAATAGGTTTATCCTGGATGATCAGCCAAGAAGGTTTCCTTTCGTCAGTAAGCGCGATCGACTACCTTAAACTAAGAGTTTCGACAGGTATTCTGAAGTCGGATATACCCATTGGCAATTTCTTCTATTACGACAACCGCTATACCACCTCTGGTAGTTACAACTGGTATGAGGGCATCAGAAGCCGAAGTGGCGTAATATCCAGCTGGAACAGCAACGAACGTCTCGATTTCTCAAGACGCAACGAAATCAATATCGGACTGGATGGACAATTTTTTAACAAAACACTGGAAGTACAGGCCAATGTATTCTTTAACAATTACAACAAATTGGTGGTGCGTCCCAACGTACAATATCCAGGATTTTACAGTGATTTTGTGAGCTATCAGAATTTCGAAGCGGATAAATATACTGGCGCCGAACTGGGTGTGAACTACCAGAAAACTGTGGGCGACTGGAACTTCATGGCGGGCGTAAACTTGCTGTATGTCACCTCTAAGCGTAACATCGTCAATGAGATTTATGACAATGCCTATCAATACCGAGCAGGCCGTCCGAGAGATGCTTACTTCGGTTTACAATCTGTTGGTTATTTTAAAGATCAGGCCGATATAGTCAACAGTCCGGTGCATACGTTTGGTACGGTTCGTCCGGGCGATCTCAAATACAAAGATCAAAATAACGATGGAGCGATTAATGCGAACGATGAAGTATATCTTGGCCGGTGGCAGGCACCATTCTCAGGTGGTCTGCAAGCACGTGTAGGTTATAAAAACGTTAGTCTTTTCATATTAGGTGAAGGCCGGTTAGGCGCAACTTCCTTTACAGAATCAAACTATTTTAGAGTAGATGGCAATAAAAAATACTCGGAAGTAGTACTAGGCAGCTGGACACCAGAAACCCATGCAACAGCCACTTATCCAAGACTCAGCTCACAAACAAGCACGAACAATTTCAGAAGATCCGATTATTGGCAATACAGCCAGAACTACTTCCAAGTTCGTAAAATTCAGGTGACCTACTCTCTTCCGCAATTACTATCTAAGAAATTGCTCATGAGTAGTACCGACATTTTTGCCAATGCTACGGATCTGTTTCAGTTCGCTGAAAATAAAAGAGAACGGGATGTGCGCGTAGGAAGCGAACCCATATACCGGACTTTCTCCATCGGTGTTAAAGCCAATTTTTAAATGACTACATGATGAAACGATATAATTATCTATTATTAACCGCCTTTGCTCTCTTCATGAACCCTTCCTGCAAAATGCTGGAACCTGAAGATGACAACCACAACACGTTGGAAAGGGTATATAAAGACCCAACTTTTGCAGAGGGATTATTACTTACCGCTTATACCGTTATTCCGACAAACGACTACCGATATGATGAGGTGGCGACAGACGATGCGGTGACCAATGACCGCGCGAACAGTTATCTACGAATCGCAAACGGTGAGTGGTCTCCACGTTTTAATCCGCAGGATATTTGGACATCGGCCAACAGAGGGATTTTGTACATCAACCAGTTCCTATCGGTTGTGAACGAGGTGCCCTGGAAATGGTCAAATCCGGCAGTAAAAGATCTGTATATCCGCAAGTTTAAAGGGGAGTCATATGCGCTCCGCGCCATGCTGAAATACTTTCTTTTGAGGAATCATGGTGGCGTTGGAGATAATGGCACCTTACTAGGCACCCCTATATACGATCAGTTCGTGAACGATCGCGAAAGTTTCGAGTCCCCTCGCCCAACATTCGAAGAATCGATGAACAGTATCAATGCCGACATTGCGGAGGCATTGAAATACCTTCCCCTCGATTATGGAAATGTATCGGCTCTTCCGGCCGGCTTTGAAGGCAGTGACATTACCGATTACAACGATGTTTTTGGAGATTACAGCCAGCAGAGAATGAGCGGCAGACATGCGCTAGCCATTAAGGCTCGCTTGGCACTTCTCGCAGCCAGTCCTGCATTTAACTTGTCCAACAATGCTGCATTGTGGCAAAATGCTGCAACCATCACCGGTGACTTGCTTACTCAAATCGGAGGAATTGACGGTATAGATCCTAAGGGTCATCAATTTTACCTGAAAGCGCAGGTAGATGAGGCCGATATCACAACGGGTAATAAGCTGGATAATCAGGAAATGCTATGGCGCCGACCCATTTATACGGACCGGGCCCGCGAAACCAGCAACTTCCCTCCTTCTTTGTATGGTAGTGGACGCATAAATCCTACGCAAAATCTGGTAGATGCATTCCCGACAAGTAATGGCTATCCGATCAGCGATCCTAAGTCCAAGTACGATCCCAGCAAACCATATGAGAACCGTGACCCTCGCCTAGGGCTATATATTGTTTTCAATGGTAGCAAGCTAAAAAATACGGTTATCAATACTTCTGAGGGAAGTGGTGATAACGGAATTGAGGCCATGCCGACATCGACACGAACAGGATACTATTTGAAAAAATTGCTTCGGGAGGATGTCAATGTTAACCCCAACTCGGTTTCAAACCAGAAACATTATAATACGCACATTCGGTATACTGAGTTGTATTTAAATTATGCCGAAGCCGCCAACGAAGCTTGGGGTCCAGAGGGGGCAGGTTCTATTGGTTTTTCGGCCAAGGACGTTATCGCCGGACTCAGGAAACGAGCTGGTATCGAGCAACCCGATGCCTATCTGGCCTCTATCACATCCAAAGATGCGATGCGCACGCTGATTCGCAATGAGCGTCGTCTGGAATTGTGTTTTGAAGGGTTTCGTTTTTGGGATCTTCGACGCTGGAAAGAAAATTTATCTGAACCGGCCAAAGGTGTGCGCATCAATGCCAGTGGTACTTTCAACTACTTCAACGTGGAAGAGCGTGCTTACAACAACGATTTCATGCATTACGGGCCAATCCCTGAAATTGAAATCATCAAATTTGGTTTCATTCAAAACAAGGGGTGGAATTAACATTACATCATTAACGATTCATTCATGAAAAGGATTTTTTTATATCTGATACTATTTTGCAGCATTGTTTCCTGCAAAAACGCTGAAATTGTTCACCCCGATTTCACCTATACTTCGGGTTACTTTCCCTACCAATTTCCCGTCAGAACATTGATTTTGGGTGATGATATATACGACAACTCCAATGATAACGCCCATAAGTTTGTGATATCCGCCGCCATTGGGGGAGTATATGAAAACGCGATAGACCGTAACTTTAATATTGCTCTGGATGAAACGCTCTGTAAGGACATTCTCTTTGGTGCGAATGGAGATACCATCAGGCCTCTTCCTAGTAATTACTATACATTGAGTTCTAGCAACAACCTGGTAGTACCTAAGGGAAAGTTCAACGGAGGAATTGAGGTTCAGCTTACAGAAGCGTTTTTTAACGACCCAAAGGCTATACAACTCAGTTACGTAGTTCCGTTGAAACTGGTGGGGTCAAACGATGTGGACTCCTTAATAACCGGAAAATCATCGAGCTCTAACCCGGATCCTAGAATAGCCGGTAACTGGACGATCGCCCCGAAAAACTTTACCATGTTTGGGATCAAGTATATCAACGAATTTCATGGAAACTACTTCCTGCATGGGGAGAGTAGTTTAAATGACTCGACAGGTGCTTTGGTTGACAAGAAAGTGTATAGAGAGCAATACGTGGAGCGCAATTCGGTGGCGTTACTAAAAACATCAGGACGTAACCAGGTGGCCTATACAACTACTTTTAAATCGGACGTACAAAGTGGAGAACTAAAACTCCTATTAAATTTCCAGAACGGCAAATGTACCGTAACCTCTAATAGCAAGGACTATACGGTAACCGGTTCCGGAGAATTTAAGTCTGGTGCCTACGAATGGGGTAACAAAAGCCGAAATGGTATTGAGCTAACCTATACCGTCGTAAAAGGCAAAAACACGTATCAGGCAAAAGAAACATTGGTAGCCAGAGACCGTGCTGTGGTGATGGAAGTATATACACCAAGATTATTTTAGTCGTCGTAAAAATTTTTAACGGTGTGAGCAAAAACCTCTGTTGGCATTAGACAGAGGTTTTTGCTTTTATCACAATTTTACATGATAATGTCATTTTCTGCCACGATTGGAGCAGGCAGATTATCCTCTCCGAGCATATCACGCAAATCAATTTCAATATTTCGACTGATTTGACTGATGGACACGTCATTTGCGCTTCCTTCAAAGGGGTTTTCACTACTCTCTCCTATTTGCTGTAATACCAAAAACACCCACCCCGTAAGCACGCTGAATGGGACGGTGAGCCATATATAATTTTCCCCCAGCTTTGAAAATTCGTTTAAAAAGCCCAGCGGTAAAAGCATACAGAACGCATTCGTAAAAAACACACTAATGGTGGCAAATTGGCGCGGATATGGAAAATTTTTGATGCGCTCACATTTTCCTTCCTGGTCATATAGCTCCTTAAACTGATTTTCCAGCGCTACATAGTTTAAATCCGAAATGAAACCTAGCTCATGAACAGCCCTCAGTTGCGCCGACTGGCCAGCCAGCAACTGCACTGCTCTGTTTTTCTTAGACAGTATAAAAACACGCTCTTCTTCCGTCAAGTATCGTTTCAGCTCCTCTTCCAGGCTTGTCTCCCATTCAGGGACTTTATAATAGTTCAGATATTCCAGGTTATAACTTTTCGTTTTCACATTCTCCCAACTCTTCACCTCTCGTAACTGAAAGCGCAAGGCTGTTAGCCATGCGAAATGGCGGTAAAAAAACTGCTTGTGCAATAAGTCTTCTTGATCCCTGTCTTTGGTCCGTATGAAATCCCGAATCATAATCCCCAAAGTTCTGCTGTGATTAATGATGGCACCATAAATCTGGCGTGCTTCCCAAAGCCGGTTATACGTTTGCGTATTGCTAAAACCAGAAATAAACGCCGTAGCCGTGCCCAGTAAGGCCACAGGCACCCAGGGTATCGCAAGCCACGTCCATCCTAATAAATAAAAAAGCAAGGTGGGAACCACACTCCATAGCAGCATTTGATATATTTTTTCGCGGGTCCATGGAATAAAATGCCTGAGACTATATCGGTTTTTGATATACATAATTTGTATTGGTTAAATATGGCACTATATCGATAAGCAGTGGAGCACTTGCACCATTAAACTTACATCAAAGTCATCTGCAAATACAAATTCATAAATCCCGCCACCTTTCTTATTCATATCCAAACAAATCTAATTGAGGTTAAGAACCTTTGAAAAATAACATCGATTGGAATTTTGTCACGTTATCCCCCCCACTTTGTCCGCTTCGCACCTATACTAAAATTTCGTAAATGATGACCTTTGTTCTGTACAAAAATCACAAGATACGATTTCACAATTATATCACCATCAACCATCTATAAGCATGAGTATCAAGCAAGCATGGCTCAACATTCCGGTAAAAGATCTTGAAAAATCCAAAGCGTTTTTTAAGGCCATCGGTTTTAGAAGTAACCCAATGCATGAGCATAATCCGCATATCGGTAGCTTTTACATTGGTGCCAACGATTTTGTGTTAATGTTGTTTCCGGATGCCGCTTTTGGGCGAATTGTACAGCATACTGTATCAAACCCGGCCGAAGGCAAGGAAATGCTGATCAACATAGATGCGGAAAGTCGTGAAGAGGTGGATGCAATGGCTGAAACCGTACGCAAGGCTGGTGGTAAAATATTTGCCGAACCGGCAGAAGCAGATGGCTGGATGTATGTATTAGGCTTCGAAGATCCGGACGGACATCGGTGGGCGGTTCTCTATATGGACATGTCTAAAATGCCCCAACAATAAGCTTAACCGTTTTTAAACTATAAGTATAATTTCATTCAATACATCACTAAACATTTTTATAGCAATGGCTACGATTAATCCTTATCTAAATTTCAATGGTACTACTGAGGCTGCATTTACATTTTACCAGTCTATATTGGGCGGACAACTCAATATCATGAAAATGGGCGGCGCGCCAGGTACCGAAAATTTATCAGAAGCTGACAAAAACCTGGTCATGCACGCCTCCCTTCCCATTGGGAACAATGTATTGATGGCATCGGACTGTGTGGAGTCCATGGGTCATAAGTTGGTACCAGGCAACTACGCTTACGTTTCGCTCAGCCCGGATTCAAGAGAAGAAGCTGACCGAATTTTTAACGCTCTCGCCGATGGAGGTGAAGTAGAGATGCCACTTGCTGATATGTTCTGGGGCGATTATTTTGGATCCCTTAAAGACAAATTTGGCATCCTCTGGATGATTAATTTTAATAATGCATCGCACTAAAAAAGTAGCGAACAACAAAGGCACGTCCTGAATGATCAATTCAGCAGGACGTGCCTTTTGTTTTCAAAACTAGCTATATTTCCTTACGGTCCGTTCTTCTTGGTTCTTCTTCTAGCTATTCTGTTTATCCTCTTCAACAACAACCATTTCAATAATATCAAGTTATATTAATGCCGTTAGCGAACACCTAACGTCCGAAAGTGAACAAGGTAACCCAGCAAAGTGAGGTTTCCATAGCTTATAGTACCCTTTCAAAATCTGGTATAGATGTTTTGCTCTCAATTTTAAAAAATTAAAATCAGTCAGGATGCTAACAAATTACTTTAAAATCGCACTCCGAAATATTTGGAAACAGAGGCTATTTACCCTTATTAATGTATTTGGACTAGCATCCGGATTGATGGTGTGTTTTCTGGCTATTGCCCATATCAAAGGCTCTATGGACTACGACAGTTTCCATCCGAACCGTCACCGAATTTATAGAATTATTACAGATGTGATTAACCACGAAAGTGGCAAAACTGGCTTCGCAACCTCCCCGTCTCCTCTTGCCGAAATACTGACAAACGACTACCCTTTCGTCGAAACATCAGCACGTGTCATGCGTACTTACAATGAAGTTTCAGGTAACAATAAAACATTGGACCTAATTACTTACGTTGTCGATCCTACCTTTTTTAAAATATTCAGCTATCCTATTTCAGACGGCCAACCCGCCTACCGGCCTGGGACAGCAGTAATAACTAGAAAAGCAGCTGAAAAACTCTTTGGTAGTTTAAACCCAATAGGGAAAGTTTTAGAACAGGAAGGAATAGCCCCCATGGTCATTACCGGAGTAATTAAAGAGTCGCCCTCGAACTCACATTTAAAATTTGATATAATTTTCTCAGTACATCCAAACATACTTAATTCCTCTAAAACCTGGAATGATTATAGTACAGTATATACCTATGTACTTTTGAAAAATCGTATAACTAAAGCTCAGTTGATAGGTATACTTCCTCCTTTATCGAAAATTACTACTCAATTTTTAGACCAGAGCAAGACCAAAAGCTATGAATTTTCTGCCCAGGCACTAACTGAAATATCACCTTCACAAAAAACGTTGATGAACTCAACTTATGAACCACAAGTGACAGGACTTTTAGTGGAAGCCGGTGTTGGAATACTGACACTGCTCATGGCAGCTTTCAATTATATTAACCTCACATTGGCAGGTTCAATGAACCGAGCAAGGGAAGTTGGAATTCGTAAAACTTCCGGAGCTCTTCGCTTACAACTACTTTGTCAATTTAT
>CALGRQ010000377.1 GCA_937880795.1 uncultured Dyadobacter sp.
CTACCATCGGATAAATAAAAACATTTTTTTTTTATGGACGTCAAATTTTCTATTTTTGCGCGGAAAAAAAGTGACTAAACGTGTTGCTTTGTCGTTTACGGAATCTCAAAAGAGGGGTATTCTATCCTTCAAAAGTATCGTCCGATTATTAAGTTGATGTTCCACAAAATCTGAAAAGCAACAACACATTCTATGAAAATTCTTGTAACTGGCGGTGTGGGGTTCATTGGCTCCCATACAGTAGTTGAACTGGATAAGGCAGGCTTTGAGCCGGTAATTATTGACAATCTCTACAATTCTGACCTGGAAGTACTGAAAGGTATTAAACAAATTACAGGAAAGGATTTTCCCTTCTACAATATCGACTGCAATGATATTGAAAAGATAAGAAGTTTGTTTGAAAAGGAAAAGTTTGATGGAGTGATACATTTTGCTGCTTATAAAGCGGTGGGAGAATCGGTAGACAAACCGTTGGATTACTACGAAAACAACCTGATTTCTTTACTCGTGTTACTTCGGGTGATGAAAGAATTCAATGTGAAAAACTTTGTTTTCTCTTCGTCATGTACGGTTTATGGTCAACCTGATAAGTTGCCGGTTACTGAGTTAACCCCAAGAAAGCCTGCAACATCTCCTTATGGAAATACGAAAGCCATTGCAGAGGATATTATCAGAGATCACGTATATTCTGCACCTGGTATTAAAGCCATATGCCTTCGCTATTTCAATCCAATTGGAGCACATGAGTCGGCTTTGATCGGAGAACTTCCTAATGGAGTGCCGAGCAATCTTGTTCCATTTATAACGCAAACTGCGGCTGGGTTACGGGAATCGCTTACCGTTTTTGGAGACGACTATGATACGCCGGATGGTACCTGTATACGGGATTTTATACACGTTTTGGACCTTGCCAACGCACACGTAAAGGCTCTGGAATTGCTCAATGAGAAGCAGGATTCCGATTATTATGATGTGTTTAACGTCGGAACAGGGGAAGGATATACAGTTTTAGAACTGATCAATACTTTTCAGGAAGTAAATGGCGTTAAACTTAATTATACCATAGGACCAAGGAGGGAAGGTGATGTGGAGAAAATATATGCTCAATCGGATAAGGTGAACAACATCATGAAGTGGAAAGCAGAAAAAACTATGGCAGAGGCACTTAGAGATGCCTGGAATTGGCAGCTAAAAATCACACCAAAAAAATGAAGAAAATATTAATTACTGGAGGTGCAGGCTTTATCGGGTCTCATGTAGTACGTCGATTTGTAACCAACCATCCTGAATACCATATATTTAATCTGGATGCACTCACTTACGCAGGGAATCTTGAAAACTTGCGTGATATTGAGAGTGCTGCAAATTATACATTTGTAAAAGGAGATATTGTTGATGCTACTTTTATTGATCAATTATTTGCAGAGAATGATTTTCATGGTGTTGTACACTTGGCAGCAGAAAGTCATGTAGATAGGTCAATTTCGGACCCGATGTCTTTTGTGATGACCAACGTGGTGGGTACGGTTAATTTGCTGAATGCAGCTAAAAAGTCGTGGAAGGGTGACTTCGCAGGACGCCGTTTCTATCATGTTTCTACGGATGAGGTATATGGTGAACTTCATGATCCAGGAACATTTTTTACAGAAGAAACGAAGTACGATCCTCGTTCGCCATATTCTGCTTCTAAGGCTTCGTCTGATCATTTCGTTCGGGCTTATCAGAATACTTACAATTTGCCAGTTGTTATTTCAAATTGCTCCAACAACTACGGTCCCAATCATTTTCCTGAAAAGTTAATTCCATTGATGATTCATAACATCATTGAGAAGAAGCCACTACCGGTATATGGAAAAGGTGAAAACGTAAGAGACTGGCTTTTCGTAGAAGACCACGCTATTGCCATCGATCTTATTTTCCATAAAGGAGAAAATGGGGAAACCTACAATATTGGTGGTCATAATGAATGGAAAAATCTTGACCTGGTTCTATTGTTATGCCGGTTAATGGATAAGAAACTAGGACGTACAGAGGGCGAAACGGAACAATTGATCACTTACGTAACAGACCGGGCTGGTCATGATCTGAGATACGCTATCGACGCTACTAAATTATCCGAAAAATTAGGTTGGAAACCGTCTCTTCAGTTCGAAGAAGGGTTGGAGAGAACTGTGGATTGGTATTTGAACAATCAGGAATGGTTGGCAAATGTTACCTCTGGTAATTACCAGAAGTACTATACTGAAATGTATGCATCCAGATAACAGGTTTCGGAATTAACCATTTTCAATTCGACAATTAATTTAAATAGCCGGAAGCTTTTTAGCTGACGGCTATCGTCCCATATGAAAGGAATTATTTTAGCCGGTGGATCCGGTACTCGTTTACACCCACTTACTTTGGCCGTTAGCAAGCAGCTCATGCCTGTTTACGACAAACCAATGATTTACTACCCCCTTTCTATTCTGATGCTGGCGGGTATTCGTGAAATCTTGATTATATCCACACCACACGATTTACCGCACTTTGAAAAGTTATTGGGAGACGGTAGTCGGCTAGGATGCAAATTTACCTATGAAGTCCAGCCAAGTCCGGATGGATTAGCGCAGGCATTTATTATTGGCGAAGAGTTTATTGGTAAGGATAAAGTGGCGCTCATCTTGGGCGATAACATATTCTACGGAACTGGACTGTCTACGCTTTTGCAAGCAAACAATGATCCGGATGGAGGAGTAATTTTTGCATATCAGGTGCAGGACCCGGAACGTTATGGAGTTGTAGAATTTGATGAAAACAAGAAGGCTATTTCTATTGAGGAGAAGCCGGCGAAGCCTAAATCCAACTATGCGGTTCCTGGCTTATATTTTTACGACAACGATGTGGTGGAAATTGCAAAAACAATTCCGCCTTCACCGAGAGGAGAGCTTGAAATTACGGATGTAAACAGGGTTTATCTTGAAAAAGGTAAACTGAAAGTAGGTGTTCTAAATAGAGGAACCGCTTGGTTGGATACCGGTACGATACAGTCGCTTATGCAAGCAGGTCAATATGTGCAGGTGATTGAAGAACGCCAGGGTTTGAAAATCGGATGTATAGAAGAAATAGCTTACCGTATGGGCTTTATAGATGCTGCACAACTGCGAGAAATTGCCAAGCCTTTGGTGAAAAGTGGGTACGGAACGTATCTTGAGCAAATTGTAGCACATTTGAGCTGATAGATTTTATAGAAACTGCTTCGTATGAGGCAGTTTCTGGTTAATAATCAGAGTTATATTGAATGAAATTTCTGGCAGACGGAATAGAGGAATATGTTGAGGCGCATTCAGAAAAGGAGAATGAGCTTTTACGAAAGTTAAATCGTGAAACGCACGCTAAAGTGCTCAATCCACGCATGCTTTCCGGACATATACAAGGTAGGTTTTTGTCCATGATTTCCCGGATGATACAGCCTGAGTATATACTGGAAATTGGTACTTATACCGGCTATTCTGCTTTATGCCTGTGTGAAGGTCTCTCGAACAGCGGGAAGTTAGTAACGATTGACATAAATGAGGAGCTGGAAACCATGACCAGGCGTTATTTTGATGAGTCTCCATATGCTGCTCGGATCGATTATCAAATCGGTAACGCATTGGACATCATACCAGATCTTACGCAAACTTTCGACCTGATTTTTATTGACGCTGACAAGAAAAACTATATTGCCTACTATAATTTATGCCTATCCAAGGTTCGGAAAGGGGGCTTTATTATTGCAGACAATGTACTATGGAGTGGTAAGGTTGCGCAGACGGAATTAAAGAAGTCTGATAAAGACACACCATTATTAATAGAATTTAACCGGATGATACAGGAGGACGATCGTGTTTCAAACCTGTTACTTCCGATTCGCGACGGTTTAATGATACTTCAAAAACTATAAGCACATAACCATTAAACAAGCATTTAACATTTATGACCAGAATTTTCATCACCAGGCCAAAGATTGTTGTTTTGCTTCTGGCTTTATTAACCACAGTGGGTTTTGGAGTACAGGCGCAAACACCCGAAATACCATCTAATGTTTCATTCGGTGGCATTACGGTAAAATTTGACAGATCAGCTCAAAATTTAATTGAAGAGGATGTTAAAAATCTTATGTCCAACAAGAAATTTTGGGAAGAAAAAATGGAACGTGCGATTTTGTACTTTCCCATTGTTGAAGGCATATTGATGGATGAAGAGGTTCCAATTGCCTTTAAATATCTGGCGGTTCAGGAGAGTTCTTTTAAGGCAGATGTAGTTTCGAGTTCGAATGCTGTGGGATACTGGCAATTCAAACCTGAAACAGCTCGTGAACTTAACCTGAGAGTGGATGATGAAATTGATGAGAGAAAGAATATTAGCTCTTCTACGCATGCGGCGGCTTGGTATCTGAAGAAGAACAATCAACAACTCAACAACTGGGTTTCTTCTTTGTATTCCTATTACCAAGGTGTTGGCGGTGTAAAAAAAGTGGTACCTGCGAACTGGGCATATGCCAGAGAGGTAACCTTGAATGGGAAGACAGATCGTTACATGCTTCGTTTTTTCGCGCACAAGATAGCGTTGGAAGCAGGTATTGAGCGGTTCCGTAGTAACAACAAAATCATCTTGCTTGAAACAGAGTATGGAAAAGGACAGAGTTTTGATGAAATTTCAAGAAGTTTAGGTGTTAATGCGCGCGAGCTTGAATCCTATAACAAATGGGTAACCAATGGCCGTATACCTACTGATCGCGAATACCTTGTAACGGTACCGGTAGCGATGGATCAGGTCGCTTCTGTCAGAGAAAAGTTGTCCTTACCACCCGCTGCAAGTGTTTCAACTGTCGGCAGCGAAATGGCGGCCACATTTGATGAGACAGGTTTCCCTGTTTTGAAAAAGTCAAAAACGCAGTCTAGTGATAAAAATGCACCGGTTCTTTACGAAATTAACGGATTGCCTGGTATAGAAGCCAGGATGGGAGATGATGCGAAGTCTCTTGCCAAAGCAGCTGGTGTTAGAATGCCTAAATTCAGACGCCAGAATGATCTGGTTAAAGAAATGCCGCTTATACCTGGACAAGTATATTATCTGTCAAAGAAAAACAAAAAGGCGGCAACGCCATTTCATACAGCTCGCCCTGGTGATACATGGCATAGTGTTTCGCAGCAATATGGTTTAAGACTTGTTAGTCTATTAAACTACAACCGTACGCTAAGTAGAAACTATCCTATTCAAACGGGACAAGTTTTGTGGTTGACTAAAAAGCGGCCCAAAAAGCAGCCAATCGAAATTATTAAGCCAAAAACACCAGCTCCAAGTCCGTCGGTTAATGAGCCTGTAATTGCTTCTGCACCTGCGGCTGCTCCTGCAACCACCGTTCCAGCTGTGAATGACATTCCGGAAAAACCATCAGGCAGAAAAAAATATACACCTGTTTTGGTTGATAAAGCGGAAAGTAGTATTGCTAAGGAGGATAAGAGCTTTGAAAAAGCTGCGACGCCTTCTGTGACCACACCAGCAAAGGATAACAATGATCGGGTTGTGATCATTACCCAGGATAATGATGACAATACTTTTAAGTCTGGTAATGACAATAATGCGGGTGGAAAGAAAAGTGCGGGGGTAGAAACTAAGACGGAAGTTGAACCGTCAGCTTCTAATTCGGTTTATGCTCGAAAGCAACGTGAAGCGGCTGAAAGAGCTGCTGCTGCTGAAAAGGCTACTGCTTCTAAGCCTGTGAATGAAGCAACATCTGTGACTAGTTCCGAGGGCAAGCCAGGTTTCCATATTGTAAAGTCTGGTGAAACATACTTCAGTATAGCCAGAAAGTATGGAATGACCGCCGCGGAATTGAGTGATATGAATAATGTGGGGGGGAGAAAAGGACTTATTGTAGGTCAAAAATTGCGCATCAAAAATGCTTCAGTAAATTCTGTTGTAGAAGAAAAGCCGGAGGTGGTGTCGTCGCCAACAGGTCCTACACGTATTGAAAAAGAAGCCGAAGCAATCGTGGCTGATAGATCAAGTGATGTATCGGGTAAGTTCCACACTGTTCAACCTGGTGAAACGTATTATGGTATAGCCAGAACCTATGGGATCAGTCTGAAAGAATTGATGCTGCTTAACAATTTGTCTGCGCCTGATAAATTGTTAAGCAGCATCAATTCTTTCAGACTGATCCCATAGGTTCT
>CALGRQ010000378.1 GCA_937880795.1 uncultured Dyadobacter sp.
TATATATACTGCGTCAGGTATCTGCCAGACTGATCAAGGATACGGTTAAAGGATCGAAAGGACAGTTTTATTACTCCTCTTTATCTTGCCGTACGATATCATATAAAGGACAGCTCACAACATCTCAGTTAAAATACTATTTCCCTGATTTAGAAAATGAATCGGTAGTATCTGCTCTTGCAGTGGTTCACTCGCGATTTGCAACCAACACTTTCCCGGCATGGGAGTTGGCTCAGCCTTTCCGCTATATTGCTCACAACGGTGAAATCAATACGGTAAAGGGAAATGTGAACTGGATTAGAGCCGGAGAGAAGTCTTTCTCATCGGAGTTCTTTACCAAAGAGGAGATGGATATGATTCTTCCAATTTGTGATAGAGATCAGTCTGATTCAGGTAACCTGGATAATGCCATTGAACTGCTTCACCTTTCGGGTCGCTCTTTGCCACACGTGATGATGATGTTGGTGCCGGAGGCATGGGATGGTAATGATCAAATGGATCCGGAAAGAAAGGCATTTTACGAATATCACGCTGCCATTATGGAGCCATGGGACGGTCCGGCTTCTATCTCTTTTACTGATGGTAAAATGGTAGGTGCTACTTTGGACCGTAACGGACTACGTCCATCTCGTTACTGGGTGCTTGACGACGATACCATTATAATGGCATCAGAAGCAGGTGTGTTGGAAGTTGATCAAGCTAAAATTGTTACCAAAGGGCGTTTGCAACCAGGTCGTATGTTCATCGTTGATATGGAACAAGGCCGAATAATTCCTGATGAAGAGGTTAAGGCCAGCGTATGCGCAGGACAGCCTTATCAGCAGTGGTTGGACGAATATAAATTACACGTTGATCAGCTGGATGCACCTATAAGAACGTATCGTCCATATGAAGAAAATGCATTGCTGAAACGTCAGGTTGCATTTGGATATACTTCGGAAGATCTGCGGATGATTTTGGCTCCAATGGGTCAAACCGGATTAGAAGCAATCGGTTCTATGGGTACCGATGTTCCTTTGGCCGTTTTATCTGAACAAAGTCAGCACTTATCGAACTATTTTAAACAACTATTTGCACAGGTAACCAACCCACCGATTGATTCCATTCGGGAGCGTGCAATTATGTCGTTGATATCGTTTGTAGGTGGTACAGAAAATATTTTAACTGAAACGCCTAAGCATTGTCGCCAAATAGCCTTGCAACATCCTGTACTTACGGTTACAGAGTTTGACAAATTGCGATTTGTAGATAAGGCAGGGTTCCAGGCCAAAACGATTAATACTTATTTCCGTGCAGACGAAGGTGGTAAGGCATTAGAACGAGCGTTAGAAAGAATTTGTCGTTATGCAACGGATGCCATTGAAGACGGATTTGAAATCATTATCCTGTCCGATCGCGCCATTGACTCTGATCACGCGCCAATTCCTTCACTATTGGCTACGGCTACCATTCACCATCACTTAATTCGTGAAGGCTTGCGTGGTAAAGTTGGTCTGTTGGTTGAAGCTGGTGACGTATGGGAGACACATCACTTCGCCACATTGATTGGCTACGGTGCTGCCGGAGTTTGTCCTTATATGGCTTTCGAAACTCTTTCTTTCATGAACAGAAAAGGAATGATCGAGCCAGGATTTACGGACGACAAATTACACTACAACTATATTAAGGCTGTAAACAAGGAGTTGCTTAAAATCTTCTCTAAAATGGGTATTTCTACCCTTCAGTCTTATCAGGGAGCACAAATTTTTGAATGTGTTGGTCTGAATAAGGATGTAGTAGATCGCTATTTTACGGGTACGATTTCCCGTATAAGCGGTATGGGTATTTCGGAAATTGCACGGGAGATTTTGGTACGCCATAAAGTAGCTTACCATGAAACTCCGGAACAACATCCAAGACTTGAAGTGGGAGGGTTCTACCAATGGAAACAACGTGGTGAAGCCCACATTTTTAACCCGCAGTCGGTTCACTTGTTGCAGCAGTCTACAAGAAGTAATAACTACGAGCAATTTAAAAAATTCTCAAAACTAATTGACGATCAAAGCCATAAAGCGCTTACACTGCGTGGTCTGCTTCGTTTCAAAAAAGGTAACCCAATTCCTTTGGAAGAAGTGGAACCTGTTGAAAACATCTTTAAAAGATTTGCAACAGGAGCTATGTCGTTTGGATCTATATCTTGGGAGGCTCATACGACATTAGCCATTGCTATGAACCGTATTGGAGGTAAATCCAATTCCGGGGAAGGTGGAGAAGATGAAATGAGATACAAAAATCTTCCGAATGGAGATAGTATGAACTCTCAGATCAAGCAGGTAGCATCGGGTCGTTTTGGGGTTACAAGCCATTACCTAAGTAACGCTGGTGAATTGCAGATCAAAACCGCACAGGGTGCAAAACCGGGTGAAGGTGGTCAGTTGCCAGGCTTTAAAGTAGATGACTGGATCGGACGGACTCGCCATTCAACACCAGGGGTGGGTCTTATATCTCCGCCTCCTCACCATGATATTTACTCGATTGAGGATTTGGCTCAATTGATATTTGACTTAAAAAATGCCAACAAGGATGCCAGAATCAGTGTGAAACTGGTTTCGGAAGCCGGTGTAGGTACCGTAGCTTCTGGGGTTGCCAAAGCACACGCCGATCACATTCTGATCTCTGGTTATGATGGTGGAACAGGAGCTTCTCCGCTAAGTTCTATACGCCATGCAGGTTTGCCATGGGAGCTAGGGCTTGCTGAGACACATCAAACCTTGGTTCGAAACAAATTACGTGGACGTGTGACCGTACAAGCGGATGGACAACTTCGTACCGGTAAGGACCTTGCCGTAGCTGCGCTTTTAGGTGCGGAGGAGTGGGGTGTGGCAACGGCTGCATTGGTGGCTGCTGGTTGTATCATGATGCGTAAGTGTCACCTTAATACTTGTCCTGTGGGTGTTGCAACACAGCGTAAAGAATTGCGCGCTTTGTTCTCCGGTAAGCCTGAGCACGTGGTGAACATGTTCACATTTATGGCCGAAGAATTGCGTGAAATAATGGCTCAGCTAGGTTTCCGTACGGTAAACGAAATGGTGGGACAAGCTCAATACTTGGAGTTGCGTAACGATATCAAACATTGGAAATATAAGAACCTGAATTTTGACGCGATCCTTTACAAGGAGGGTAACCTGAATGTGGCGCAGTTCAAGCAAGAAGAGCAGGATCACGGAATGGATGAAATTATAGATCTTGAACTTGTAAAAGCGGCTCAGAAGGCACTTGATAAGCAAGAAGAGGTATATGCTGAATTCCCGATCAACAACTTGAATCGTGCCGTAGGAACCATGCTTTCCAATGAAATTTCGAAGAAATACGGAGGAGTTGGTTTGCCATCAGGGACAATTCACTACAAGTTTAGAGGAACTGCCGGACAAAGCTTTGGCGCATTCAATACAACAGGTGTGCGTCTGGAACTAGAAGGGGATGCGAACGATTACTTTGGAAAAGGTCTTTGTGGAGCTGAGCTAATTGTATATCCAGATCGCGATTCTAAATTCAAGCCGGAACAGAATATTATTGTGGGTAACGTAGCTTTCTACGGTGCTACTTCTGGTGATGCCTTTATCAGGGGAACTGCGGGAGAACGTTTCTGCGTGCGTAACTCGGGTGCGAAGGTTGTTGTGGAAGGTGTAGGTGATCATGGTTGTGAGTACATGACAGGTGGACTTGCCATTATATTGGGTGCAACAGGTAGAAACTTTGCAGCTGGTATGTCGGGTGGGGTAGCTTATGTACTTGATACCAATAAAGATTTCAGAGAAAAAGTGAATATGGAGATGGAGTCTGTTGATCCATTGAACGACGAGGACCAAGGAATCCTGCGGGAGTATCTTGACAAACATTTCCAATACACGACCAGTAATGTGGCTTTCCAATTGATCCAAAATTGGGAAGAGTCTGTGAAGCAGTTTGTAAAGGTTTTACCAGCTGACTTTAAGAAAGCACTTGAAGGAAGAGGAATCACCTTAGCACAACAAATTGCTGATAAGAATGTAGTGTATCAGGATATTGTTGTGGACGTAGAACATCTTTAAAAAACTTATAGCCGGAGGTCTTGGCTGTTGACCTCCGGTGGCTCAAAATCATAAACGGCCCAATTGATCACGATTAATTTGAAATAATAATAATGGGAAAGCCAACCGGATTTTTAGAGTTTGAAAGGGAATTGCCAAAGAAAAGAGCAGTAGAGGAACGTCTTCATGATTATAAAGAAATTGAAACAGCTCCGACCGATTCTCATTCCAAACAACAATCGGCCCGTTGTATGGACTGCGGGATCCCTTTTTGTCACAATGGTTGCCCATTGGGAAATATAATACCAGAGTTTAACGATGCCGTTTATGATGAAAACTGGGCTCTTGCTTATGAAATTTTATCATCGACGAATAACTTCCCAGAATTTACTGGGAGAATATGCCCGGCACCTTGCGAAGCAGCCTGTGTTTTAGGTATTAACAAGCCACCAGTGGCAATTGAATACATCGAAAAGTCTATTATTGAAAAGGCTTTCGAATTAAACCTTGTAAAACCACGTATTCCGAAGCGTCGTACTGGTAAAAAGGTTGCAGTAGTAGGGTCTGGTCCGGCAGGTATGGCGGCAGCAAGTCAGCTTAACCAAGCGGGACATACAGTTGTGTTACTAGAACGCGCCGATCGTCTAGGTGGATTGTTGCGCTACGGTATACCTGATTTCAAACTAGACAAAAAGGTGATTGACCGTCGTTTGGAAGTGATGCAAGCCGAGGGAATTGAGTTCCGTACGGGTGTAAACGTAGGTGTCGATATCAAAGCGAGTGAATTGCAGGATGATTTTGATGCGGTAATCTTGACAATGGGCTCAACAGTGCCAAGAGATGTAAAAATTGAAGGTCGCCAGTTGAAAGGGATTCATTTTGCAATGGAATTCCTTAGCCAGCAAAACAAAAGAGTTTCGGGAATTGAGACCATAGTAGACCACCGTGGTGTGAAATATGCCAACGGCGAGTTGCTAGCTACCGGCAAAAATGTGGTAGTGATTGGTGGTGGTGATACGGGTTCTGACTGCGTAGGAACTTCTGGACGGCATGGTGCGAAGTCTATTACACAAATTGAATTAATGCCAATTCCGCCAAAAGAAAGAGATGCGAGTACGCCATGGCCTAACTGGCCGATGATGTTGCGCACCTCGACATCTCATGAAGAGGGATGCGACAGACACTGGTCAATCAACACCAAAGAGTTTATTGGTGATGAGAACGGTCACTTGAAAGCAATAAAAATTGTTGACCTTGATTGGCAAAAGGATCCTGAAAATGGTCGTATGCAAATGAAGGAAGTGGCTGGTAGCGAAAGAACAATTCCTTGTGAGTTGGCTCTGTTTGCGGCTGGGTTCCTTCATCCGCAGCAAGAGGGTTTACTTACCGACCTTGGTGTAGAGTTTGACGATAGAGGTAATATCAAGTCCAACGGATATCAATCTACAACGAATGAGAAAATTTTTGCAGCAGGTGACTGCCGTCGGGGTCAGTCGCTTGTGGTTTGGGCTATTAGTGAAGGGCGTGAGGCGGCACGTGCAGTGGATGAATTCTTAATGGGAGAGTCCTTTTTGGAGGCAAAAGCGGTGTCGATGTTTAATCCATCTTTTGCCCACGTGTAGGAACAGATAACTTTACTAAAGATTATATAGGGAGGGTCGTACAACAACGTGCGATCCTCTGTTTGTTTAAGGACCTTAGGAATGAAAACGTTCTCGGATATGTCAATGATGCAGTGAACGTCGTTGGGTTGTAATGTGTTTAATCCATTATTTTGCAAACGATCTTTATCTTTACAAAGGTTTTATCGCAAAAAAACGAATCTTATTTAAATCAATTTAGATGTTCTTGCATTACTCACCGTTCTGGTTAAAAGCAATTTATCCCAGGTATATTTGGCATATACCAGCTTCTGAGAAAAAGATTTATCTAACCTTTGACGATGGCCCTATACCAGAAATTACCGAGTATGTATTGGAGCAATTAAGAGATTTTAAGGCCCAGGCTACGTTTTTTTGTATTGGGGATAATGTTCGGAAACACCCCGCTGTTTATCAAAAGTTGTTGTCAGAAGGGCATTCGGTAGGGAACCATACTTTTAACCATCTGAACGGTTGGCAATCCGAAAATGATGCTTATCTGAATAATATAGCCCTTTGCGATCAACAACTGGGTGTCGAGACCAACCTATTCCGTCCACCATACGGTAGGATCAAACGGTCTCAGGCTCGTTCAATGTCCGCTGATCGGAAAATTGTTATGTGGGATGTACTGAGTGGCGATTTTTCCCCGAACGTCAGTCAAAAAACTTGTCTGGAAAAGTCTATAAAACATACTAAGCCAGGCTCCATTATCTTGTTTCACGATAGCTTGAAGGCCGCAAAAAATATGCAATATGCGTTACCCAGGTATTTGGAGCATTTTATAAGAGAAGGATATAGTTTTGACGCGCTGCCCATGTTTTAAAGGATCATTAATTCATTAATAAAATACAGAATACAACCATTCATGAAAATTATAGAAACCCATGCTCATATTTACAGCGACGATTATGAAGAGGATCGTTCGGAGATGCTGGACAGGGCATGGAACGCTGGTATTGAACAAATATGGATGCCTAATTGCGATCATACAACCGTTGAACCAATGCTTGCGCTAGCGGATGCGTATCCCGGCAAATGTTTACCCATGATTGGCCTGCATCCATGCTACGTGAAGGATGATTACGAGAATGAGTTGCAAATTATGGAAGCGTGGCTTGCAGAGAGAACGTTTATAGCCATTGGGGAAATAGGATTGGATTTGTTTTGGGACAAGACATATTTTCAGCAACAACAAGAAGCGTTCTTATATCAATGTAAACTCGCCCGAAAATATAATTTATGGATTGATATACACAGTCGAAATGCATTTACCGAAACGGTGGCACTCATCGATAAGTTTGCCGATCCGCAACTTACGGGTATATTTCATTGCTTCACCGGTACCCTAGAAGAAGCAGAAAAAGCCATAGAATTAGGTTTTAAAATTGGTGTTGGAGGAGTTGCAACTTTCAAAAATGGCGGGTTGGATAAGGTCTTGCCTTTTATCGGACTTGAGCATATTGTATTGGAGACCGATTGTCCCTATCTTGCTCCCGTGCCTTATAGAGGTAAGCGCAATGAAGTAGTCTATATCGATTTAGTAGCGCAACGGGTAGGTGATTTGATGGCTGTTTCAAAAGATGAGATTATATCTGTGACAAGCCAAACAGCCTTGTCTATGCTTAAATCCTAGCTTTGTAAGAATTTTTTTATGGTCTATAAAACTGTTCGCATTAATCCTATATCTCCGGAGCCTACAGATGGTGCAGTATTGGTAATTTATACGGGAGGTACTTTCGGTATGGTTTACGAAAGCAAAGGAAAACAGTTGGTGCCTTTTAATTTTGATCGTATTCTGGAAAAATTACCGGAAATAGGTCGGTTAAGTTTCGATATTACTTTTCTATCCCTAAAAGAGCCCATCGATTCTTCCAATGTTAACCCAACCATATGGGTTGAGCTGGCGGAAATTATAGAGCGAAACTATCAAGATTTTGACAGTTTTGTCATACTGCATGGGACGGATACTATGGCCTATACAGCTTCTGCGCTAAGCTATTTACTAGAAAATCTGGACAAGCCGGTAATCCTCACGGGTGCTCAACTTCCCATAGGGGTGGCGCGTTCTGATGCCCGGGAAAATTTCATTACAGCGTTGGAACTGGCTGCTGCAAAGGACGACGACGGACGGACTATCTTCTCAGAGGTATGTATCTATTTTAATTCGCAATTGTTGCGTGGAAACCGTGCTAAGAAGAAAGAAAGTTCAGATTTTAACGCTTTTCATTCCGAAAACTATCCGTTTTTGGCAAATGCCGGAGTTCGTATCGAATATAATTTCCCCTTTATTGAACCACATGATAGTCATGCTACTTTACGTGTTCATAAGCATTTGGACGCGAATGTCGCATTTATAAAGATGTTTCCAGGTATCAGCCAGAAGGTCGTACAATCTATATTCGATATTGAAGGTTTAAGGGGTGTCGTTCTTGAAACTTATGGAGCTGGGAATGCCCCCACGGAAAAATGGTTTTTGGACGCTATTAAATCGGCCATTGACAACGGAATTCTGATTTTCAATGTTTCTCAGTGTGATGGAGGACGAGTATCTCAGGGACAATATCAGACCAGTAAGTTTTTAAAGGAGGTAGGGGTAGTAAGTGGCTCAGATATTACAGCCGAAGCAGCTATCACAAAAATGATGTATGTTTTTAGTAAAGAGCACGATATAAAAAAGTGCGCTGATTTGCTCGGAAAACC
>CALGRQ010000379.1 GCA_937880795.1 uncultured Dyadobacter sp.
ATCATGGACCTTCATTTCTAATCAACCCAACTACTCATGAAAAAATGATCGTAGATTGGGGCCACAATGCCTGGGGAGGAAAATATCCGCCATATGACGATGATAACCGAACTCCACGTGCCATTGCGCAGTATCTGGGCCTACCTGCCACTAGCCCGGGAATAATTATGGAAGGCGGAGCCGTTGAATTTAACGGAGCCGGTAGTTTATTAACCAGCAAATCATGTCTGCTTAATAAAAATCGAAATCCACATCTAAGCCAGGGAGTAATTGAGGAGTTTTTATACAATTTCTATGGCGTTGAGCAAGTACTGTGGGTTGAGGACGGGATTGTAGGCGACGATACGGATGGACATATAGACGACACAACCCGATTTGTGAACGAAGATACCATTGTTGCATGTGTAGAGCAGGATCGCAATGATGAAAACTATGCTGTACTCCAAACCAACCTGGATATGTTGAAAAAAATGCGTCTGGTAAATGGGAAACAGCTTAATATTATTGAATTAACTATGCCAAAGGCTGTGGTCATTGATGATTTTCGCACCCCTGGTTCCTACGCAAACTTCTTGATTTGTAATGCAGGTGTGATTGTGCCAATATTCAACAACCCCAATGACACTGTTGCGATAGATATATTGGGACAAGCATTCCCTGGTAGAAAAATCATTCCTTTAGAAGCCACCGAAATCATATGGGGACAAGGTAGTTTCCACTGTCTGAGCCAGCAGGAACCATTGGTTTAGCTTCTCCTATATTCTAAAAAAATAGCCCGACAGAGCCTGCTATACGCTTTTCTCAGTCGGGTTATTTTTTTACTTTTTCAGAAAACCTACTCGCCCAACGCTTCCCAGTCGCTCGGTTCGTGTAAAAAAACATTGTAGTCCACAAATCCTTTGATACCATCTGCCCAACCTTTTTCGCTGTGTTGCCAAAAAAGTACATGTGCGTCGGCCGCCAGATCGTTCAGGTGTGTGCGAGAATAACCAGCCAACCAGAGTGGATAATCGTCAAAATTCCCTGCTATATACTTTTTATAATAATGCTCATTCACGTATATAATTGGTTTTACGCCATAATGCTTCTCGATCAACAATAACCAATTCTTGACGCCCTTAATAATGATGTCGTCTGGTCTTCCTCCATTCACCTCCAAATCGAGAACAGGAGGCAAGTCGCCAGGTTCCATACGAACCTGTCCTATAAAATTGTCAACTTGCCTGTCGGACATCACCCTTGGATTGTAGAAATGATATGCGCCTCGCTTCATTCCTACCCTTTTTGCCTCACTCCAGTTCCTTTGAAACTGACGATCTAGGTGTGTTGCACCTTCGGTGGCCTTGATGTACACAAAATCAACACCCACCTGATCGGTTCGGGAGTTTTTCAACTTATCCCAATTGATTTTTGCGTTATGGTGTGAAACATCGATACCATGAATACCATACTTCAGAGGAAGCTTAATTCCGAATTTGCTTATAAATTCCCATTGGTTCTCATCGGTGGTATCCTTCCACCAGAAAAGCGCAGCAACCATCAGCACTATACCACCTATAATGGCCCAACCTTTCGCAGGTAGCGGCTTTAAATATTCAATTTTAGCTTGTGAAGTGTGTTTCCTCTTTTTGCCCATACGGGCACAAAAATACGAAAAGATACGTATTGGCACATAATTAGTTGCACAGACAACGATTTGTTTTGAACTTTGCAAAAAAATATAATTATGGAACCAGCATTATTGAACGAAGTCCCTTCTTTGGATTTGGCGGACTTTAATTCCGGAAATAAAGAACAAAAAGAAAAATTTGTAGCCGAACTGGGTGCTGCATTTACCAACATTGGCTTTGTAGCCATTAAAAATCACGGCTTA
The DNA here is from genome assembly GCA_937880795.1 of uncultured Dyadobacter sp. GTDB lineage: Bacteria > Bacteroidota > Bacteroidia > Cytophagales > Spirosomataceae > Dyadobacter. The sequence goes on from CALGRQ010000379.1 coordinate 1,874, forward strand.
AGTGACACCTTACGTGAGCAACTATACGAAGTAGTTCAGCGTTTTTTTGCCCAACCAGAAGAAAAGAAACGCTCGTACGAACGTCCTGATTTGTTTGGACAGAGAGGTTATATCAGTAAACAGCCAAAGGATTTAAAGTTGCCGATTTAAAGGAATTCTATCATATCGGTCAGCCCGATCCTGTGGGCACTATGCCGGGGAATATTTTCCCGGAGGATTTACCCGATTTTAAGGAATACACCCTGGAAGTTTACAAAACTTTTGAAAATGCAGGAAAAACGCTGCTTCGCGCCATTGCTATATACCTTGAACTACCGGAAGATTATTTCGAAGACAAAGTAAAAAATGGAGACAGCTTGTTGCGCGCACTGCATTACTTCCCGATTCCAAACCCCGATTTAGTTCCGGAAGGTGCTGTAAGGGCAGCGGCACATGGTGATATCAACCTGATAACCCTGCTAATGGGTGCCAGCGCAGAAGGTTTGGAGGTTTTACGTCGTGATGGCAAGTGGATTGCAATTACTGCACTTCCAGATCAAATCGTCGTCAATGTAGGCGATATGTTAGATCGTCTTACCAATCACAAGTTAAAGTCAACCATACACCGCGTGGTGAATCCGCCTCGCGAAAAAATGGGAACTTCCAGATATTCTATACCTTTCTTCATGCACCCGCGTGCCGATATGGATTTAACTTCTCTGGAAAGTTGCGTAAATGCAGAAAATCCTAAACTTTACGTGGACATGACCGCAGGAGAATTCCTCGATGAACGTTTACGTGAACTGGGATTGAAAAAATAACTTGTGACCGTGTTTGATTCTTAATCATTTCAAACCTTGACGCTACCATTCCGACGATTCAGATACATCATATATCTGTTGGACATCCTCCTGCTGTCGTGCACAGCATTTGGTGGTCCTCAGGTTCATTTAATGATGATGATCGAAAGATTGGTACACAAAAGAGGATATCTAACAGAGGAAGAACTACTGGAACTCCAGGCTTTGTGCCAGGTACTTCCTGGCCCCAGTTCAACCCAAACCGTTACAGCAATTGGCTTAAAAATAGGCGGGCAACCGCTCGCCTATTTAAGTCTCTTGGCCTGGTCCTTACCCGGAATGGTGCTCATGACACTCGCAGCGATTGGGATTCATTACCTCGAAGCAAACGGCATTTCCCTATCCTTTACCCGTTTTGTGGGACCCATGGCCGTGGGATTCCTGATATATGGGGCTTATTCCATTGCAAAAAAAGTGATTCATGATGCTCAGTCCTGGTCATTTTTAGTCATTTCCATCATTTTAGCATATTTATATCCTTCACCCTATACTACCCCTATACTTATTATTTCAGGTGGTATAGCTGCATCCCTTAATTTTCGAAAGCATGAAAAAATGGAAAGAGGGCCGATCAGGATAGCTTGGAGACCAATTATCTTTTGGATTTCCGTATTAATTGTGGCTGCCTTGGTGGGTAAAATCACACAATCTTTACCGGTACGGTTATTCGAAAACTTTTATAGGAATGGTAGCTTGGTTTTTGGTGGTGGACAAGTACTCATCCCCATCCTATATAACGAATTTGTAGAATTTAAGCACTATCTCACCGATCAGGAATTCTTATCTGGCATGGCACTCACTCAGGTAGTGCCCGGTCCTGTATTCTCGATCGCTACATTCGTGGGCAGTATGTCTATGCAACCTGACGGGGTTTGGGGACAAATAATCGGTGGATTTGTCGCCACGGCAGGCATTTTTTTACCGGGAACATTCTTCATTTTCTTTGCTTACCCTTTCTGGGATCAACTTAAAAAGTATCGAGGAATACGCGCTTCCCTCCAAGGAGTCCATGCCGCAAGTTGTGGTCTTACCATCGCTGCCGCCATTTCCATGTTTCAACCCATGCTGGAAAAACCTCAGCCCATTATTACCGTCATTGGGACGTTGCTTGTATTAGCGTTTACAAAAACCCCCTCCTACGTAATTATCGTAGCGGGTTTATTACTCGGCATATTGTTGCCTTAGTAATATAGCCTTGAATTAACTTTATAGATTACTTTGCATTAATGCCTGGGTTTTTCAAACTTTGACAAAGCTTTGACTATATCCGCTCTCATGAAAAAATCTTTTTCAATTCTATTATTTATACTTGCTACTATACAGTTTGTACAAGCCCAAATCAGAACAAAACCTGGTTTTTTAAAGCAAGACCAGCAGTGGGTCGATTCCGTTTTTAACAGCCTAACACCCGACGAACGCATCGCACAACTCATTATGGTGGCGGCTGTTTCGGATCCGAAAAGAGCACTCATAGACCCAAAAACGAGCAATCCTGCTTATGTAGAAAAGCTAATTCGCGAAAACAAGGTGGGAGGTGTTGTATTCTTTCAAGGCGGTCCCATCCCTCAGGCGCGCCTCACCAACCACTTTCAAGCCGTTTCCAAGGTGCCTTTGTTGATTGCCATGGATGCTGAATTTGGTTTAGCCATGCGCATTGACAGCACCGTTCGATACCCCTATCAAATGACACTTGGTGCTATACAAGGTAATAACAAGCTCATTTATGATATGGGGGCGCAACTGGCGAAGCAAGCGCGCCGACTGGGTGTACATATCAATTTCGCACCAGTGGCGGATGTAAACAATAACCCAAACAACCCGGTGATCAGTTTCCGATCATTTGGAGAAAACAAATATAAGGTGGCTGATAAAGCCATCGCCTATATGCGAGGAATGCAGGAAAACGGGTTACTAACCAGTGCAAAACATTTTCCGGGTCATGGCGATACAGGAACCGATTCGCATTTTGACTTACCGGTAATCGCACACGATATGAACCGGCTCGATTCTCTGGAGCTTTATCCCTTCCGGGCTATGATCGACAATGGACTTAGCGGGATGATGATAGCCCACCTCAGCATACCTACATTGGATAAAACGCCCAATTTGCCTTCCACGTTATCAAAACCAATCGTGACTGATTTACTCAGAAAGAAATTAGGATTTGAGGGATTGATTTATTCGGATGCGATGAATATGAAAGGGCTTACCAAGTTTTTCCCCAATGGAAAGGGTGATGCGATGGGCCTGGAAGCTGGTATGGATATACTGGAGTTTACCGAAGATGTCAATAAAAGTATTGCAGAGATCAAAAAAAGCATTGCCGCAGGTCGTATTTCGCAAGCAGAAATTGATGCCCGTTGCCGAAAAGTACTGGAAGCCAAAGCGTGGATTGGCTTGAACCACTATCAACCTGTAGATTTGAATAACCTGTATGAGGATCTTAATCCAAAATCGGCGGAGTTAACCAACAGACTACTCACAGAACAGGCATTAACCGTTCTTAAAAACGATAACGATCTGCTACCACTCCGCTCTCTGGACACCTTAAAAATAGCCTCAGTTTCTATTGGAGCTGATAGCATTACCACATTTCAAAAATCCCTATCACTCTATACAACTGTTGATCACTATACCATTCCTTCGAAAGCCACCGAAAGCCAGTTGGCAGAGCTAAAAAGTAAACTAGCCGGTTACAATCTGTTGCTTCTGGGCGTGCATTTGGGGAGTATTTCACCAAAAACGAGTTATGGTCTGACCGAACCAATGAACAACATCCTCAGCGATCTGATTGGAACAGGCAAAGCCGTCGTTTCTGTTTTTGGAAACCCCTACTCACTCAATAAAATGAAAGGTCCAGAAAATGCAAAAGCATTGTTGATGGCGTATCAGCTTACGCCCTATACCCAGGACTTATCAGCACAGTTGATCTTCGGCGCAATCCCTGCCAAGGGTAAGTTGCCTGTAAAAGTAAATGAAAACTTCCCCTATAATGCGGGAATCACCACTCCTGCTATTGGTCGCCTGAAATATACCATTCCGGAAGAACTAGGGCTGGATTCTAAAGTAATTACTTCAAAAATTGATTCCATTGCTAACCTGGCGATAAGTCAAAAAGCTACACCGGGATGTGTTGTACAATTGGCCAAAGATGGAAAGGTGTTTTTCAGAAAGGCTTATGGGAAGCATACGTATGAAAAACCGGAGATTGTGAAGTTGACTGATCTATATGACCTGGCGTCAGTAACCAAAATTACTGCCTCAACATTGGCGCTTATGGGCCTTTGGGACGCCAAAAAATTCGACCTGGACGCTACGATGAAGGACTATCTACCCGATTTCAAGAATTCAAATAAAGCAGACTTGTCGTGGCGCAAAGTACTCACCCATAGCGCTCGCCTCAAAGCATTTATTGTATTGTGGAAAGAGGCACAAAAAGAAGACGGGTCTTGGAAAAAGAATACTTTCAGCACCAAACACTCCGCTAAATTCCCTACATCGGTTGTGGGTGACAGTCTTTTTATCCATAAAAATTACGATAAACAAATATTCAAGTCCATTCGTGACTCTCCCTTGAATGAAAAAGAAGGATATGTATACAGCGATTTATCGTTCATATTGTATCCTCAAATCGTTAAAAGTTTGTCAGGCGAAAACTTTGAAGATTTTCTAAAAAACCATTATTATCATAAACTGGGGGCAAATACTTTGACCTTCAACCCAAAACGATTCTTTGACCCCAAAGATATTGTGCCAACGGAGCGCGATACATTTTTCCGTATGACGCAGCTTCATGGCCAGGTTCACGACGAAGCCGCAGCCATGCTGGGTGGGCTTAGCGGGCATGCCGGGCTATTCGGAGATGCGAACGACGTGATGAAAGTGTGGCAAATGTATCTGCAAAATGGCTATTATGGCGGAGACCAACTATTAAGTAAAGATGCCTTGTTCGAGTTTACACGCTATCAGTATCCCGAAACGGGAAGCCGTCGCGGTATAGGCTTTGATAAACCATCCATAAAATATACAGGCAATGCACCTCGATTTGCCAGTCCATCAAGCTATGGACATACAGGCTATACGGGCATTATGACTTGGGCCGATCCTGCCTGGAATCTTAATTATGTTTTCCTATCGAATCGGGTATACCCTACTCGAAACAACAGCAAATTAGGTGATTTGAATATCCGAACAGCCATTATGGATGTAGTATATGAAGCCTTAATGAAAAAATAAACCTCCATTAATAAGCCGAATTTGCCTTGTCAAATTCGGCTTATTAATTATTTATCTAAAAATTCTATACATATATTCCTCTCAATTGGCATGGATTTAGAGGGCATGTAGCTACTTACGAGCAGAAACTTTGTAGTGAGACACCCTAAAACAACCCACGTGTACGGATTCATAGCCCCGGCCTTCTCCTATGGTCAATCTTACATCGCACCAGACGAACTTTACGGCTCCCTCTTTACGGACGTACAGCAGGCACATATATTTCAGGATTCCAAAACCTTTGCGGATTGCCTGCCTCTAGAAGATCCCGTATTAATTATTGAAAGATATTACCAGGAAAAAAATAAACCTGACTTCGACATTCAGCAATTTGTTCACACCTATTTTCGGCCAGCAAGTGAAATCAAATTACTGTTTACATCCGATACAAACGTCAGCACCGAGGAGCATATCCAAAAGTTGTGGCAAGTATTAACCCGCTTACCTGAGAATCAGGAACGGGGCGGTTCACTCATTCCACTACCTCATGCTTACGTAGTACCTGGTGGACGTTTTCGTGAGATTTACTATTGGGACAGCTATTTCACGATGCTCGGTTTAAAGGAGGCCGGGCGAGGTGATTTGATTGAAAGTATGATTAATAACTTCGCATACCTGATCGACACTTTCGGATATATACCAACAGCCAATCGGACTTACTATCTAAGCCGATCCCAACCTCCCTTTTTCTCGCTGATGGTCGGTTTGTATAGTGAAATGGAGGGCAAGAAAGTATATAAAAAATACCTACCTCAATTACAGCGCGAATACGATTACTGGATGGACGGCAGTACTAAATTAACGGAACCATTTACCGCATACAGGCGCGTTGTAAATTTACCTTCGGGCGTAAAGTTGAACCGTTACTGGGACGACAAAGCAACACCTCGCCCCGAATCTTACCACGAGGATGTAAATTTGGCTAACGACGCTACGGAGCGATTTAAAACTATTCCGGAAGAAGTATATCGTCATATACGGGCTGCCGCAGAATCTGGCTGGGATTTCAGCTCTCGCTGGTTTCGGGATGAGGACGATTTTGCGTCTATACACACTACGGATATCCTTCCCGTGGATCTGAATTGCTTGATGTATCAATTAGAAAAAACACTTTCTGAGGCCTATTTGCTCAATAACGACCATGAGACACACCGTCTATACCAAAAATTGGCAATGGATCGGTGTGATGCCATTCAGGAATATTTTTGGAACGGATTACGCAATTACTATGTGGACTATGATTTCAAAAAAAGAAAATATACAAATGCTATAACCCTCGCCGGAACATTTCCTCTGTTTTTCAAACTGGCGAGCAAAACCCAATCCCATTATATTCGCGCATACATCCGACTAAATTTTATGCGGTCAGGTGGATTGTTGACTACACTCATAAAAACCGGGCAGCAATGGGATGCGCCCAACGGCTGGGCTCCGTTGCAGTGGATTGCATACAAGGGTTTGCGTAATTACAATTTTCACAGAACGGCTAATGAACTCAGCGCAGAGTGGCTCGGATTAATCGATAAAGAGTTTAAACATTCGGGAAAAATGCTGGAAAAATACAACGTATCTGACACCAACCTGATTGCCGGTGGAGGAGAATACGAGATCCAGGAAGGTTTTGGTTGGACCAATGGGGTTTACCTCCGCATGAAAAGGCGAAAAAAATAAATCCTCGCATTCTTCATCGATAAGCCACAATTTGAAAATTTCTAAAAATGCCTTCTGCTAACACCCAATATTTTTAATACCTTGGCGTATGATAATCAGCATCTACACCATAAATTATGAAATTACCTTTATATCATATTGACGCATTTACAGACAAACCATTTGCGGGTAACCCAGCTGCTGTGGTCCCTTTGACCGAATGGCTGTCAGATGAAATACTTCAAAATATTGCGGCAGAAAACAATCTTGCAGAAACTGCATTTTATGTAAAGACCGAGGAAGGTTTCCACTTACGCTGGTTTACACCAACAATGGAGGTGGATTTATGCGGCCATGCGACCATCGCCTCTGCCCTTGTCATTTTCAATTACCAGGATTATCCCGAGAAAATGATCCGATTCCAATCTCGTAGTGGCGAATTAACCGTAACCCATGAGGATGGGTGGTATAAGCTTAATTTCCCGGTCGACCAATACCAAATAGCTGTTCCGCCACCTGCCTTGGCAGAAAGCCTTAACGTCGCCTTTAGTGAGGTCTTTAAAGGAAAAACGGACTACCTGGTGATTGTCGATTCCGAAGAAGAAGTTCGAAACCTTGAACTTGATATCATTATTTTATCCACCATTCCGGCCCGTGGTATTATCGTTTCGGCACCCGGCGATGACGTAGACTTTGTTTCACGTTTTTTTGCTCCACAGTCGGGTATAGACGAGGATCCGGTAACGGGTTCGGCACATACTACCCTAATTCCCTATTGGGCTGATAAACTATCTAAAACGAGCCTAACTGCTAAACAAATTTCGAAACGAGGAGGTTATCTGCAATGCGAATTGGTTGAGGATCGGGTAAATATAGCGGGCCAGGCACGCTTGTATTTAAAAGGCGAAATTGAAATTGACTAACTAACCAAAAGCCAAAGGGCAAGTACCACGCAACTACCCTTTTGGCTTAAATTTTTTCATTTGTCCGGTATATAATCCTGCCACCACAAGCACGGTCCCTATTACTGTAAAAAGGGTTATAGGCTCATCCATCAACCACCAGGCAAAAAAGAATCCGAACAAAGGGCACAAGAAAAGCCATAGTGACGCCTTTACGGTATCCAAACGGAGTAAATGAAACCAACAAATAAGTCCTATAATAGAAACGGCAAGACTCAACCACAATACAGATCCCCAAAACTGACCGTCCCACCGCATGTTTGTATAATCGGCAAACAAAAAAGTTACGGGTAATAAAAACAAGCCACCTAACAAAACCTGCCACCCATTAATAAGCAAATTAGGAAGCTCCCACTTAACGGTTGCATAATATACACTAGCTGCTGACACAGCTACCATACTGATCATCAATAAAGTAATCCCTAATGGCGTGGTGACGCTATTTTTCAACAAGGGATATGTAGCAACCCCTACCCCAATAATTCCTAAAAGAATTCCTACCCATTCTTCCTTCGCCGGTTTACGACCAAGCCACCACGAAGACAGTAGCACAATAATCAAGGGATTGGTAGATACTCCCAAACTTCCAATACCGGCGGCAGTATATTTCATGGCATACACGTAGAGACCCAGATATAGCGTTGTATTTAAGAAACCAAACAGCGCCAACTGCCCCAATTCTTTACGATTGGGTAAACGGTAATTCGAATCTCGCATAAATGCGTACGAAAACCCTAGCAAAATCAATCCCGCAATAAAGAAGCGAATATTTGCTAAAATTAATGGAGCTGCCGATTGTACCCCAAATTTAGTTGCAACAGAAGCCGACGCCCACAGAATGGAAAAAAGAAGACCAATACCAATATTTTTCACACCAAAAATCAATTATCCGCCAAAAATACAGGATGTATTTCGGCTTCCGCCTCCACTTTTCATATTTTTGAAAATGATTTGTAAAAAAAATAACCTATTACTTTCTTTCATACTGTTCCTTGCAACAGCCATCCCTTCTTTCTCTCAAGATCAATGGACCTATGATTTTAACAATGGCCTGAATCCGATTGAAAGCGGAGGTGTCCCACTTAAAATATTAGGACAGCCCGGAAAATACGTAAAGGAAAAAATCCCCGGAAGCGACGACCTATTTAGAACAATATATCGATTTGAAAAAAATAGCGGACTCCAGTTTAGCAATACCGAAGCGAAGGGGTTTATGAATAAATCCTTTACCATAGAGCTATATTTTAAAATGGATACGTTGGGAAGTTGGAAACGTGTGCTGGATTTTAAAAATCGAAAAAGTGATTTTGGAGGGTATATCTATGACGGAAAACTAAACTTTTACGATTACGCAATCAGTGAAAAAGCGCCTATACGCCGAAACCAGTATATTCATTATGTGTATTCGAGAGATGCCGAAACCAAAATAATCAAGATGTACATCAATGGTTTTGCGAAACTCGAATTTAAGGACCCCGGTTCGGAAGGGATCATAGATCAGGATCAAGTATTAAACCTTTTTCAGGATGACTTGGTGGCAAATCATGAAGCAAGCGCGGGTTCTGTGGCATTAATCCGGATATATGATCGGGTCATGACGCCTGTTTTCATTCGAAGAAGTTACCAATCCCTTAACAAAACCAAAAAAACAGAACCCGAAGTCGCCGAAGTTACACCGGTTGAAGAAATAAAAGAAGAGATCAAGGAAGAACCAAAGGTAGCTTCCAATCTCGTAGCTGTTACCGGGCGGGTGTATGACGGGCGAAATCTTAAACCGGTTCAAGATGCCACAGTGACCGTACGCGCCGCAAATACTGATGCTTTGGTTACCCATACTAAAACAGTAGATGGGCAATATGTGGTAAACTTACCACCGTATCAAACCTATAAAATTTCTGTTGAAGCACTGGGCTTTCACGGAAGAAGCATGACCGTTAAAACTGCTGGTATATCTCAAGAGGTCAAGTCACTTTTCAACCTTGCCGTAGAAACCCATGAAGCGCCGGTAGCTTCCATTTTATTCACTCAAAGTGCAGAAACTATGGAAGCCGGCTCAGAGGCAAAATTAGATTCTATGGTTTCATATTTTAATCGTCGACCCGACCTGAAAGTAATTTTAAAAGGCCATACGGACAATATTGGGAATTTCGAAAAGAATGTAGTGCTCTCTCGTCAAAGGGTTGAAACTGTGAAAGCCTATCTGATTGGCAAGGGTATACCATCTGACCGAATTGACGGTGCTGGGTATGGATCATCGCGCCCGCATACGCTGAATCAGACGGAAGCGCAAAAACAATCTAACAGAAGAGTGGAAGTTTGGGCAGAACCTATAAAAAGATAAAGCCATCTCAAATGAGATGGCTTTATACTGACTATTCCTAAACCCTTAACCTTTTCTTTTCTTTAATATTTTTCTATCTATATCGACTTTTGTCGCGATTGATCTATTATTTTCTATTTCTGATTCCTGCTTATCACCAGCAATAGGCTTTCAAAACAGGTTTTAATACAACTAAGTACATTAAGGCAAATAAATACTTTTGCGTTCCTGTAAAATTATTATATTTCTTTATCAAAAGAAGTGCTGTTCTTATTCGCACTAATTTTAAATTGAGACGTCAGTTGGTTAGTCAAAGTCACTCAGTCACTAAAAATACTCCAATTTTTTTATCAAAACTTCGATAGAAAAATTAAAATTCGATTAACTAATAACCGCTCTTTTCATTTTAGTAAAGAATCATGCCTGAATTTCTACTTATCCCCAGGTAATACAAATTTAAAACAAGAGAAAAAGAGAAGTTGACCCTAAACATACCGATCAAAATCAGAAAATTATTTTCACTAATTTATTCAACATCATTCCGTCTGAATAACAATACAAAGGTGATACAAAATTTCCTAATTACAAAAACCAAAAAATAAATCAAACAGAATAATATTTTGAATTTGTATTGATAATCAATAATTACAAATTATTTAAATATCAAAAAATTTACATACACAATATATTATATTAGAATTTTAAAAAAATTCAGAATTTATACAAATCTTGAAATAATTATAAACTCTTTAAAAAGTTCAATCATTGGTTATAATTATTCATTGTAGCCTGTATACCCAAAGTACAAAACGAAACAACCATATCTCCTGCCCTATCCAAAAATATAGGAAGTTCAATCAGCTCCTCAGTAGAAAATGACTTTAGTACATAATCTACCTGCCTCCCACGTGGAAAATTATTCCCAATTCCAAAGCGTAGGCGCGAATAGTTTGAGTTGCCTAAAATTTCCTCAATATTCCGCAAACCATTGTGCCCACCATGACTACCTTTTGGCTTCAATCGGAGTGTACCAAATTCTAATTGAAGTTCATCCACAATCACTAACAAATTTTCAGCAGGAATTTTAAACTGATCCATATAATAACGAATCGCTTTCCCGCTCAGGTTCATATAGGTAGTCGGTTTAATAAAATAGAATTGCCTCCCCTTGTATTTCCATTCCGCCACGAAAGCCAATTTTTCAAAAGAAAAAGTAAAACCATGGGAAGCAGCTAGCCTGTCCAACACCATAAATCCCACATTGTGCCGGGTCAGTGCGTATTCCGGCCCTATATTTCCCAGTCCGGCTATCAGGTATTTCATTGGTAAAATATTGAATGTATAAATCGATTGAATTACAAAATAAGTGAATGGTATGAGCCATTCCGAAATTAATTAACACATCTATTCGCAAGAAAAGTTTTTGATTTCGCAAATGTGCCGTTAATTTAGGCTAAAATTCAGGCAAAATACATGACACCCCAAAAACGACTAATACTTAGCAGCCCGCTGTTGGAAATAATGACCAGCAGGTTATGTCAGCAACTTATTGAAAATCATCAGGACTTTTCCAATTCGGTTGTGATGGGGTTACAACCCAGGGGTATTTACTTTGCCGAACGAGTAATCGCTGAGCTTCGGAAAATAACGGGACAAGAAATTCCCATTGGTCATCTGGATGCTACATTTTATCGGGACGATTTCCGCCGTCGGGATTCTCCTCTTTTGCCTAATAAAACAAATGTCCCCTTTCTAATCGAAGGCAAACGCGTCATTCTGATAGACGATGTTCTGGCCAGCGGAAGAATGGTAAGAGCTGCTTTGGATGCAATGACTGCCTTTGGCCGCCCAAAAATGGTCGAACTCCTTGTGCTTATCGATAGACGTTACAACCGAGAATTACCGATTGAGCCAGACTATGTGGGCATGAAAGTTAGCACTGTAGAAAGTCAACGTGTGCAAGTAGAGTGGAAAGAACAGGGTTTCGCAGCGGACCATATCTGGATGGTGGATTAATCAGCTTTTTTGCTACAACCCGCATTACCTTGGATTTTGGTCTTCGGGGTTATCACGTTTGCCAATATCTTCGGTTTTGTAATTAAGTTTGTTTACATAAAAAACATCTTTTCCTTGTCCTAGCGAAGATGTGCCCACCTTCTGCATGCCGTAAGCCAAAAAATACTGGTCATACCACGGAAGCAGATATGCGTCTTCGCTGTCCAAGATTTTTTGTCCCTCTTTCTTCGTTTCTAATTTAAATTTTTCGTTCTCTACCACCACTTTGTCTCTTCTAATCACCTCTGTGTGAATCTCCCCTTCTTGCGGATAGGCAAGTACAAAGTAATCATCGACCGGCGTAACTTGAACCATTTGTTGAAGATCTATACTGGTAAGATCCTTTATAGGGATACAGTTATCCCACATAAATTTACCATTCCGATCAAACCCACACACAATGGCATGCGTATAACGATAGCCTTCCATGGAACGTGAGATATAGGGGCGCGTAAACCCTCCTGAAATGATTGGCGTTGAAGATTTCTGATTGGGGTAATACACTTCGGCAACCAGTACGATTTCGTTTTCGGTTTGAATAAGTTCGTGTACCAGCAATCTATATCTGAATCGGTTCTCCTTGCCTAAACTTTTACGCTTGCCTATCCTGTCCAACATCTTTTGCCGACGCTTGGGCTTCATGAAATTGAAAAAATTCTGCAATTCGGAAAACTCTATAAACTCGGCTTTCTCCGGTTCGTTGTCGGTTACATGAGTAACATACAATCCCTGAGAATAGGGCGTACAACCCACAGAATAATTCCCAATCAGATACGAATCCGACTCATTTAAAGGCACAATTTGACCCGATATAAAGCTATTTTTCGGATCACTCAGGGAGGTCTTCTTAATTAGCTTACCTTCATAGTTATAGGTCTTAATCTCAAATACACAGTTTTTCTTGCGATATGCGTAGGTAATCACATTGATATACCCATCAACCATATTCAAATCCACATTATTTAACTCCGTATTTTTCTCAAACAGGCCGGGAAGAACCCGGGTGGTGTGATCAAAAAACGAATGGACCAATACAATCGGTCTGGACCGATAGTAACCCGATACGATGGCCTTACTCCCCATTACCTTAAACTGCTGTACATCTACACCTGCCAACAAATTACCCTTATGGCTATCTATGGAACCGTCCTGAAAATTGATTTGAACAAATAAGAACCGATCCGTATCTGGCTCTGCAAATAACCAGTATCCCACATTGGCCCCATTGTAAGCCATAACCGGTATATACCTATTATCCAGCTTATAGGCATTTTGCCACACCATTTTTAAGTTCGTATCGTAGCGTGCGAACGACCATTGCTGATTTCGGCTCGAATATGGATCTCCGCGCAAAACAGTCAAAATCCCTTCTTCTCCCAAACTAAAAACTTCAAACTGATCACCTGAATCATTCGCAGTAGGAATTTCCAGACGATCGGTTTGTTGCAGTTGAGCAGATACTGTAAAAGAAAGAAAAAGCGATAACCCCAGAGAAAACAGGAAAAACCGAAATCGTTTGTTCATTTGTCAAGCACTTAAATAACTACTTAATAAAATCAACACGAATAAAAACAGGCCATTTCTACACAGTTGTAACACCGAATTGGTGTCTCTTTTACAACTTCTTGTTCACGGGTGCAAGTCAGTTCAATATTTACCCTAATTTTGCATCAAAAAAGGATAAGATGTGTACTTATTTGGAGCACTGACGGTTAATTTAAAATAATTTTCATGACTATTGAAGCAATTTTAAAAGAAGACATAAAAAAATCCATTCAGAAAAATTTCGACGTGGTTGTTGACGACATCATTTTACAACCTACCAAAAAAGAATTTGAAGGATTTTACACATTTGTAACTTTTGCACTGAGCAAATCCGCTAGGCGCTCACCAGCGGAGATTGGCCAAATTATTGGGGCTGACCTACAAGAAAACTCAACGATTGTTTCACATTTCAATGTTGTTCAGGGATTCCTCAACCTAAGCCTGAATGATGCTACTTGGCGAGGACTGTTTGAAAGTATTCTAACGAACGACAAGTTTGGTACACTACCCTCCAATGGAGCGTCGGTGATGGTTGAATTCTCCTCACCCAATACCAACAAACCCCTACATTTAGGTCATTTGAGAAATAACTTTCTGGGAGACTCTTTGTCCAGAATTTTAAAAGCAAGTGGTTATGATGTTATTAAAACTTGTCTGGTCAATGATCGGGGAATCCATATATGTAAATCCATGCTGGCTTATCGCGAGCTTGGAAACGGTGAAACACCCGAATCTTCTGGTTTGAAAGGTGACCACCTGGCCGGAAAGTATTACGTCAAATTTGATATAGAATACAAGGCTCAGATCAAGCAATTGGTTGAAAGTGGTATGACTGAAGAGTTGGCTGCTAAAAAAGCTCCATGGATGATCGAGGCCCAACAGCTTTTAGTCCTATGGGAACGCGGAGATCAAGCAACTATGGATCTCTGGAATAAAATGAACGGCTGGGTTTATGATGGCTTCCGCCAAACCTATGACAAAATTGGTGTTTCGTTCGACAAAACATACTACGAGTCTAATACCTATGTACTCGGTAAGGATATTATAGAAGAAGGTCTGCAAAAAAATGTCTTTTTCCGTAAAGAAGATAATTCTGTTTGGATTGACCTTACAGAAGAAGGCCTGGACGAAAAACTGGTTTTACGCGGTGACGGAACATCGGTATATATCACACAAGACTTGGGTACTACTGAGCTCAAATATAGCGACTTCCACAACAACCGCTATTTGTGGGTAGTAGGAAATGAGCAGGATTACCACTTCAAAGTATTGTTTGCGATTCTGAAACGTCTCGGACGCCCCTATGCAGACGGTTGTTACCACATCAGCTATGGTATGGTTGACTTGCCTTCTGGTAAAATGAAATCGCGTGAAGGTACCGTGGTCGATGCCGACGAATTGGTAGCTCAAATGGTTCAAACCGCCGCTGATCGTACGCAGGAGCTTGGTAAAATTGAAGACTTTGAAAGTAAGGAAGCCCTTAAACTTTACGATCAACTTGCTTTGGGCGCGCTTAAATATTTCCTTCTTAAGGTAGATCCTAAGAAGAGAATGCTATTTAATCCAGAAGAATCTATTGATTTCCAAGGACATACAGGACCTTTCATTCAATATACTTATGCACGTATACGTTCAATCATGAGAAAGGCAGAGCAAGCTAACCTTGCTCCAACGCTTCCTACTGATGCCTATACAATCCACCCGGCTGAGAAAGAGCTTATATTCGCATTATCTTTATATCCGAATCGTGTTCTTACAGCTGCAAATGATTTTGCCCCATCGGTAATTTCATTATATGCGTTTGAATTAGCGAAAGTATACAACCAGTTCTATGCCGAAGTATCCATCTTTGCAGATCCTAACCCTGAGGCCGTCAAATTTAGAATCGCTTTGTCAAAGGTAGTCTCTGAAACGATTCATAAAGCTTTGGAGTTATTGGGTATAGAGGTTCCTGAAAGGATGTAGGATCGTTCCTTTTTAAGCAATAAAGTGTAGTTTGGAATATAGTTTATCAACCGATAATCAATTCTTATTATGGACTTTTTAAAGACAATATTTATCATGATCACATCACTCATTACAGCAATTTTTGCTGACAAAAGTGAAATTGCAAACAGACCAGACGGAGTTATTGTTGCCAAGCAATCGTTATACGATTTCAAGGTAAAATCACTCGTTGGAGACAAGGTGGTTGACCTGAGCCAATATAAAGGCAAAAAGGTGGTGATCCTAAATGTGGCTTCCAAATGTGGCTATACCAAACAATACGCCGACTGGGAGAAGTTTAACAAGGAGCATGGTGATAAGGTTGTAGTACTTGGTTTCCCATCCAATGACTTTGGCGGACAGGAACCAGGCACCAGCGAAGAAATTGCTACATTCTGCTCCGCAACATATGGTGTAACCTTTCCCATGTTTGAGAAAGTAACTGTAAAAGGTGACGAAAAAGCGCCTCTATACAAATGGTTAAGCAGCAAGGATCTTAACGGATGGAATGACAAAGAACCTACCTGGAATTTCTGTAAGTATGTAGTGAACGAAAAAGGCGAATTAACTAATTTCTTCGCTTCTAAAATACTACCAACTGATCCCGAATTTTTGAAAGCAGTTGGAATCTGATTTAAAATCATCCCAGCTGTTGGAATAAAAACCAAACCCATAGTCATGCAGGCCACAACGGTTCATGTCTATGGGTTTTTGAATACATAATCGAATTAAATGATAGACCATGAACTCCTGGATTGAAGCAGCACGCCCTAGAACCCTGCCCTTGGCACTCTCCTGTATTTTAATGGGTAGCTTTTTAGCCGCTGCAACGGGGACCTTTAGTTGGACAATTGCGATCCTGAGCGTGCTAACGACAACCTTGTTACAAATCCTATCTAATTTTGCAAATGACTATGGTGATGCCGTAAATGGAAAAGATACCGAGTTAAGGGAAGGTCCTCGCAGGGCAGTCCATTCCGGAGCTATACCAGCCTCGACAATGCTTAGAGCAATTATAGTGTTTTCGGTATTGTCATTGGCATCAGGACTAACACTTCTTACCATAGCCTTACAAAATGCTCCGGCCAATACTTTCTGGGTGTTTCTGGGAATAGGTATTGCCTGCATCATTGCTGCGATCACATATACTGCCGGAAAACGGCCCTACGGTTATGTAGGCTTGGGCGACCTCTCGGTACTTATATTTTTTGGCTGGGTGGGCGTTATTGGCAGTAGCTACCTGCACACACTCGATTGGAACTGGGATTTACTACTCCCGGCTACAAGTTGCGGCCTTTTTGCCGTTGCCGTTTTAAATGTTAATAATATCAGAGATATTGACTCCGACCGGGCTACGGGAAAAAACTCCATACCTGTAAGATTGGGGCGCGAAAAGGCTGTGATCTATCACTGGGTCATTCTGACCATAGGCATGCTTTGCGTATCTATTTACACTTTTCAGAATTTCACCTCCTATTCAAACCTCTTGTTTTTATTGAGTTTTCCACTGATTGTGAAAAATGGATTGGCGGTTAGTCGACTAAAAAAAGCCTCAGAGTTAGATCCTTATTTAAAGCAAATGGCCATGTCTACACTCTTTTTTGTTATGTTGTTTGGACTTGGACTCGTACTTCAATAAGCTATAAATATGAAAGTGGTCTAGAAATTCATGTTTACATCATGAAATTCCAGACCACTCTTTTTGGCAACAAGGTTGCCTAACTTCTAATTCTATCGAGTCCTTATTTCACAAAGGCCTTTATAGCATCTCCCAAAAGTGAATAACCCTTTTCATTGGGATGTAATCCATCTGAAAATAGTCCCTCATCTATTTTCCCATCTGCTTTCAAAAATACTTTTCCCGGATTTTGATACTGCACCTGTAATGCCTTACATAGCTTGGCTAATTCTGCATTCAGTATGGTAATACGCTTTTCTTCGTTTCGACGAGGATAAATACCCATCATCACGATTTGCGCCTGTCCCTGGCGTTGTTTTATAGCTTGTACCAATGTTTTCCAACCGGCTACAATCTCTTCGTTCGTATTGTGTTGTAAGTTATTGGTGCCAATGTTCACAAAAATTTGTTTGGCATTAAAACCATCCAACTCTCCGTTATAAACCCTCCAAAGTACGTTTTCAATTCTGTCCCAGCCATATCCTGCATTCAAAACCTGTGTACCTCCAAAAGTACGTATCCAAGAGGCATCTGCAACCGCTTTGGGCCCCTTTGGCATGCCTCCCCAGAAATGTGTAATAGAATTACCTATCACAACAGTTTGTGGCGGGGTAGATTGATTCTGATCCAGAATGTCCTGATGTCTCTTCTCCCAATCGTAGTTACTCAGCTCACGTAACTGCGTACGCGGAATTGTGGTCACCGCCTTCCCAATTTCCTGATGAAGTATTTTGCGTAAAGCTTTTTCATATCCTTCCGCATATCGCATCATTCCTAAGTCTGTCGGATGAGTCCCGTCTACCATGGTTTCAATACCCTGCTGAAATTCCTCGCTGGCTATCATATATACTTCTTTTACCCCCTCAGCCTGTAATGATGCATAAGCCTCTCCTAGCGCCTTATTGGCCTTTTCACAATAGGATAACCTGTTCGGATTAATTGCGCCATCGGTGCAGCCCGGATGACCTGCCAAAACAATGGGGGTATCGTGTTTTGCACGTAAGGTTTTAACGGCGTCAACCAATCGTTTTTGTACCTCCTCGGCAGTCATATTATAATCCGCTGCCGTTCTAATCGTAAGATTAGGTAGACAGTCCAGAATATATACACTGGCATCTATTTCGGCCACTAAATCGTTCACTTCTTTCTCTAATTTTCCGTTCCCGGAAAAGCCCAAATTAACGATTTGACGATCCATTTTACGACTTAATATAGCCGTCCAAGCCATACCGGGTCGGGATGCACAAGCCCCTTGCATGATGGAAGTTCCATAGGCAACAATTGGTTTTTCGGGTCTTACAGACAAATAGTTAAGCGTAGCTCCATCTGGAACTCCTATTTCCAACCAACTCACACTGTTATAAAGGGGCAGATATAGCCTATATTCACGACCAAGCTTATGATACTTGTCGTTTGGATTTAAATCTTGAAAATCATAGGAAATAGTATCCTTAAATGAATACTTCCCTGCCGACCATAACATATCCCCATCACTCGACACCGCATATAGGTCTAATCCACTAACGCCTGTTGCCGGCATATGCGGAAGTGCATGTGGACCACCCACCGTATAGCGTACTTTTATATTCTGTGCATTCGAACGAAACCGAATCATCAGTCCCGCTGCTTGACGGGATAAATCCCAAACAGCCTTTCGCACATCCTTTTCGGCACGTGCAGGAAGACGATCATATGGATTTTTGACCTCCTTTGGCCACGCCCTTCCTTCAATCACATTAAATTCAGCTTTGAGCGGATTGGACCATTGGATATCGGTCGACTGGGCAAAGGATTTGGCGCCGCCTAGCATTAGCAGAGCCAGAAGGGTAAAGATTTTAACTCTCATAAAATAAAAAAGGATACAATTGTATGACTACAAAAGTATCCTTTACAATGGGATTACCCATTTACAATTTGATTATTTAACGATTACGCCGTCCGCTATAAAAGTCAACTCTTGCTTGGGTTCGGTAATTTTTGCAATTTCTTCCTTGCTCTTCCCAGCATCCTGCGCATAGTGCTGAAGATGGGCTACCGACACTTCTTTCTTCTGCGCTTCTCCCTCAAAAACCACCGTTTTCCCCGCTATATCCTTCGGCATAAAAAAAGCATAATCTTTAAACATAACGCGCATGGTTTCGCCGTTATCCATTTTAACTTTCATCCAGCAGCCCTTCACCTGGCACACCGACTCCACCGTTCCCGTTACCTTAGCCTGCATTTTATCTTCCTTCCCCATTTTTCCAGGAAGTGCACTGGCCGCTATAGCCTTCTTAGCATCTATTTTTTTTCCAAAATGATCATCACTTTGTGCCTGAACAGAACAAAATGACATCGTCATAAACAACAGGGCAATTATTTTTTTCATTTCAATGATATTTGGTTTTGCTGATGTAAAATTAAGGTAATTAAGAGTAGGCTGCACACTATATCGTAAATATATGCTATACATTACAGCCTAAAGTCTGCATTCGTCTATTTGATAAGTCGATTCATTAAGAAGTATGCTCCTGCATTATCTAAAACACATGAACCCACTGTATGTTAAACACTTAAACCGGAATCTATCACACATTTTTAAAGTCTGCAACCGAAATTATATTATCACAAAATTCATATTCCTGGGTCACGTTTGAGCCCAACAACAACATCTGACCATCTGTATGTTTCGTCACGTTGTCTATATACCATTGAAACCCCTGCACATCGAGGTTTGATGTAGGTTCATCCAGGAAAATGATGGGGACATCGGTCATTAGTGCAAGGCCGAGTTTAACACGTTGTTTCATTCCCGATGAAAAATGCCTGACCAATTTGTCCTTTGCATGAGACAGCTGAATAAAATCTTCGAAATCAGTAACCGTTATATCATTCTTAAATGGCTTAAAAGCCGAATGAAATTTAATCAATTCCCTCAGCGTAAACTCCTCAACCAGTTCAAGATATGGCGCAGCAATGACAATATGCTTGTACCAATCATCCATATCAATTTCTTTCCCCTGTGCATTGGTGTAAGTAATCACACCTTCCGAAGCAGGGAAGAGGCCCGTTAAAAGTTGCAAGAGTGTCGATTTTCCACTTCCATTTGGCCCTACGAAAGTATATTTTTGACCCGCTTCCAATTTAAAACTGGCATGCCGGAAGATCCATTCGCGAACAAACTTTTTACCTATATTTTCAACTGAAATCTGCAATGATTCAAACTTTTAACGATCAGGTGTTCTGATAGAATGGAATACTTCTTTACTTACTTTTGGCAAAATAACTTGGCTAAAACATCAATTTCTGGAACCTCGTTCTTCAATTTTAAGCCTCACCAATTCAATTCTTGTATCTTGCATAGAAACCACCTGGAAAGAATACGGGGCTAATTCCAGGGTATCGTTTACATCTGGCAAATCGCCGTGGTGATGAATAATCATTCCCGCCAAAGTATCGTAATCGCCCTCTGGCAGCTCCCAACCATATTTCTCGTTCAGATAATCAATTTCTTGTCGCGCACTGAGGATATAGGTGTGCTCGTCAATAGCACGCTCGGTCCAATCCTCTGTTGAGTCATACTCATCCTGTATTTCACCAAAAATTTGTTCCACCACATCCTCAACACTCACCAGTCCAGATGTTCCCCCAAATTCATCTACTACCAGAGCAAGGCTCCTTCTTTCCTCTAAAAAACGAAGCATCAAATCACTGGCCGGCATTGCCTCAGGAACAATCAGTATAGGTGTAATGATATTGCTGATCTCCTTCGGTTTTTTGAATAGGGATAACGCATGACAATATCCTAAGACATCATCTACCGAATCGCGGTGTACAATAATTTTCGAATGCCCGCTGGTCAAAAATGTCTTTCTTAAATCTTCGATACTTGCATTCACGTTCACTGCCGAAATCTCCGTCCTAGGAATCATACAGTCCCTGATGCGTAAATCTTTAAAATCGAGCGCATTGATAAACATCCGTTCCTCAATACTATGGTCATCAAAATCCGGATCATCGGCAGAAATGACATCGTCGCGCAGGGAAGGCGACAAAATATTCTCCTTCACAAAGGGCTCCACCACCCAGTATAGCGGCGTAATAATCCATTCTCCAAAGCGAACAACAAAGGTTTTGAGATCGAGAAGTTTCGGAAAACTACGACCTATTTTGACCCAGCTCGTATAAGAGAGCATCCACGAAATGGCCAAGACTATAAAAAGTAACACAAATACATAGTCGAAACCTTGAGGACTATCAAAAGCGGTATAGGCAAACCCAACGGCGGAAAAACTCCCCAAGGCAATGACCACAAGACGGAGCATTCTTAGTACCCGCCTCCAATATAAGGTTTCATATACCTCCTCTGCCCTCTCATGACGCATGGAATAACGATCTATGGAAATATCGAGTAGTACTGACCGAACTGCGCCGTAGTAACCGGCCAAAATAAAGAAGACAACTGCCAGGAGAAATAAAGGAATCATTTCTTATCTGTTTTAGTAGACTGCTTTTCCTTTGCCTCATTCAATTCCTGTTGTTCTTTTTTTAATAAAAGAGACGCTTTTAAACGGCGGAATTGAAATGTGAGCAAACAGGTAACACTGAGCAAGAGAAGCCAATAGCTTTCGAACATACCCGCACGACGAAATTCAAGTATCCATAAGAAGAAAAAGCCGGCAGAAAGTGCAAGTAATATCGTTTTAACAAGCTTCGAATTCATTTTAATCAAAAATCAAGACTATACAGAAGACAATTATCTTCTCATTCTTGATTCAAAGATACACAGATTGGATCAAAATGACCGCCGCCAGGTAAATCTTCTGTTTAATACAGAATAACCGGTATATATACATTTCAATTTATGTAAAATACCTAACTTGCAGCTATTGCCGTATGATTCAGCCAAATTGTCTGAATTATAAAATTAATTCTTGAAAAAATATCCTATTTAACTATGAGCGAATCCACAAAACGCTTTGCACCTGGTGTTGTTACCGGTGATGGAGTTAGCGAAATTTTCCGCCACGCCAATGAAAACAATTACGCCCTTCCGGCTGTAAACGTTGTAGGTACCAATTCAGTAAACGCAGTTCTTGAAACTGCAAAAGCTGTTAACAGCCCTGTTATCGTACAGTTTTCGAACGGTGGTGCTATTTTCTATGCAGGAAAAAGTCTCTCCAATGCAAACCAGCAGGCTGCTATTGCAGGTGGTATTTCAGGAGCTCAGCACGTGCACCAAATGGCGGCACTTTATGGTGTTCCTGTTATTTTGCATACCGACCACTGCGCTAAGAAGCTACTTCCTTGGATAGACGGTCTTCTGGATGCAGGTGAAAGACATTTTGATCAGTATGGTGTGCCTTTGTATAGCTCGCACATGTTAGATCTTTCGGAAGAATCTATCGAAGAAAACATTGAGATTTCTTCTAAATATTTCGAACGTATGGCCAAAATGGGCATGACGATTGAAATTGAGCTTGGAGTAACCGGTGGTGAAGAAGACGGAGTTGATAATAGCGACGTAGATAGCTCAAAACTATACACCCAACCAGAAGAGGTTGCTTATGCCTACGAGGAGCTTTTGAAAATTTCTCCAAACTTCACAATTGCTGCTGCTTTCGGAAACGTGCATGGTGTTTATAAGCCAGGTAACGTAAAACTTGAGCCGAAAATCCTTCGTAATTCTCAGGATTTCATCAAACAGAAATTCGGAACAGGTGATCTTCCAGTAAACTTCGTATTCCACGGAGGTTCGGGATCATCGCGCGAAGAAATTCGTGAGGCGATCGAGTACGGTGCCATTAAAATGAACATCGATACCGATATGCAGTGGTCTACATGGGAAGGTGTATTAAACTACTACAAAGACAAAGAAGGCTACCTTCAAACACAACTTGGAAATCCTGAAGGAGCTGATTCTCCAAACAAGAAATATTATGATCCTCGCGTATGGTTGCGCAAGGGAGAAGAAAGCATGATCTCTCGTTTGAAACTTGCGTTCGAAGATTTGAACTGCATCAATCAATTGGGATAATTCCTGCTCATTACGTAAAAAGCCTGCAAGTTCCCTATGAATTTGCAGGCTTTTTCATTCACACGTTCCATTATAAACTGGAATAAATAACCTTTCTGTCCTCTAAATTCTTGCTTGATATAGTCTCAAAATCTGTTATCGGATTCCCGCCACAATCAAATAAATAGTAAGCAATACCTCCACTTCCCAATCCGAAATTGGTGTAAACAGCTGACCCATTTCTTCCTTTAACCAGGGCAATCTCACCAATATATTGTCCTCCATGTGCGAACTTCGTCCGGTCTTCCTCGGCCTTTTGCAGCATCGTTCTGAGCCAATCCATTGATTGTTTCTTACAACTTCCCTTTGCGCTTGCAACGGCAGCCTCTATATCATGCAAATCAACTGGCTTAACGGTTTTGTTGTCGGAGCGACAGCTCAAAATGGATAAAAGAATTAATAGGTAGGCAAAATTTTTCATGGTACCAGCAGAGTTAAATCATTAGATGTGAGACACTTTCATCGATCTAAATTAAAAAATAACCCTGACATTGCCCAAATCAATAAAATTACCGGTGTTCGTGCATCACTCTTCCACGCCCGATTTTCCCATAATTCGCTGCCGGTGCGCCTCTCCCCAATTCCGTAACACTTCAATCACCGGCTTTAACGAATGCCCATACTCAGTTAATGAATACTCAACTATTACAGGAATCGAATCATATACTTTTCGCTTCACCAAACAATTCGCTTCCAGGTCTCTCAATTCTTTGGATAGCATCTTATCGGTGATATTGGGAATCTCCTTGGCAATTTGCGAGAAACGCTTATTACCGAACATCAGCGAAATAATGATAGGTAATTTCCATTTCCCACTCAGAACTTCCAGCGCATCACGTACAGGCAATATGCTCTTGGTGCATTCCCCTCGCAACTGATCTTTGATTATTTCCTCGGTGGTTAACGTCATGGCATGAACTTTTTTAACTATACTTTCGTATAGTACTTACAAATATATAGTATATTTCAATAATATTGCAGTTTCATCATAAAGTAATACATATTAATGAGTGAGTTAATTCAAAAATTGAACTGGAGATATGCCACCAAAAGAATGAATGGCGAAGCAATCTCCGAAGACAAATTAAAAACCATATTGCAGGCAATACAGTTATCGGCATCCTCAGTGGGCCTACAACCTTATAAAGTATTGGTTATAAGCGATAAAGCTACAAAGGAACGTATCTTTAATGAAGCGGCTCAACAACCACAAATTAAGGAATCGTCGCATTTACTTGTTTTTGCAGCGTGGGAGAAGGTTACCGCCAAAGATATCACTGAGTATATGCAACTAATTGCGACCACGCGTGGTATCGCTGTTGATTCCTTATCAAAATTTCAGGAGAGTATTGAAGGTTCAATTCTGAGTCGCACCGATGAGGTTAATTTTGACTGGACCGCACGCCAGGCATACATTGCCCTAGGTCATGCACTCGTTGCCGCAGCTACGGAACATGTGGATGCTACCCCGATGGAAGGATTTAACAATGCCAAACTTGACGAAGTACTGAATCTGAAAGAGAAGGGACTTAAAAGTGTGGTGTTGCTAACTTTGGGCTATCGCGATGCTGATCAGGATCATTTGGCACGAGCCAAAAAAGTTAGACGATCGGAAGAGGAACTGTTTATAACCATATAACAACGGCTTATTGATCCAATCAATCGGCTCGTATAAGTTCAACAATTAAATAACTGGGAGTTCACTTAAAATATTTAACCATGAAAGTTGAAATCTGGAGTGATGTGATGTGTCCGTTTTGCTACATCGGTAAGAGGAAGTTTGAAAAAGCCCTTGAGCAATTCCCGAATAGTGATCGTATAGAAATTGAGTGGAAAAGTTTTCAACTTAATCCTGGTATGAAAACCAATCCTGGCAAAAACATTAATCAATACCTGGCAGAAGAAAAAGGCTGGACATTGGAGTATGCCGAACAAATGACCGACCACGTAACCGCCGTGGCAGCAGAAGTCGGATTGGAATACAATATGGAAAACGCTATTGTAGCCAATTCCTTTGATGCCCATAGGTTTGTACAATTTGCCAAAACGAAAGGCAAGGGCGATGCCGCAGAGGAGCAATTGTTCAAAGCCTATTTCACAGACGGGAAAAACACCGCAGATCATGATGTTTTGATTGGATTAGGCGAACAAATTGGCTTGGATCGAAACGAACTGAAGACCGTTCTGGAAGGAACCCACTTTGGAGAAGAGGTACGTCATGATATTTACGAAGCACAACAGGTTGGTGTGAGAGGTGTGCCATTTTTTGTCTTGGACAGAAAATACGCCGTTTCCGGAGCGCAACAACCCGAAACATTTTTAGGTGCACTTGAAAAATCATTCGACGAGTGGACAAAGGCAAATCCAGCCCCACTGGTCAATATTGCAGAAGGAAACAGTTGCTCAACCGACGGAATCTGCAACTAGTTATCTCCTATCCTTCTTTACATTTAAGCTTTATAGAGCTGCCTCACTCCCGATTTATTTTCGACTCTGGTCGAAAATGGTCGGGAGTACTGTTTTGCTCAATTAAGCGGCTTTTACTACATTGCCGGCTTACAGACAAAATCAGCCATGGCAATTGATCGTAATTCTTTACGAGGGAAGCTTTTTATCATCATTTTTGGCGCACACACACGCCGTGGAAGACAATTCGACCTAATCCTTCTTTGGGTTATACTCATCAGCGTTCTTGTTGTATGTCTGGAGAGTGTGCCTTCTATTCGAATGAAGTATCATCCGGAGTTATATGGTCTGGAAATGTTTTTTACACTGGTGTTTAGTCTGGAATATATACTACGGTTATATAGCCACCCCAAGCCATTAAAATATTTTTTTAGCTTCTTTGGAATTATAGATCTCCTCTCTATAATTCCCTTTTACCTTACGGTCATCTTACCCGACGGTCATTTTTTAGTAACAATTCGTATACTTCGCCTGCTTCGCGTTTTTAGAATTTTGAAACTAACCAGTTTCGTCCATCATGCCCATGTTCTAAAAACGGCCATTATAGCCAGTTTACAGAAGATTACGGTTTTCATGCTGACAATTGTAGCCCTGGTGCTCATCATTGGTACGATTATGTATGTGGTAGAAGGTGAACAACATGGTTTTACCAGCATTCCGCAAAGCATATACTGGGCTATTGTTACGATTACCACAGTGGGGTATGGCGACCTCACGCCGCAAACACCCTTGGGACAAGTCATTTCATCCGTAGTGATGATCATGGGTTATGCCATCATTGCCGTTCCCACCGGAATAGTAACTGTTGAGATGTCCCGAAGTCAACCCATTAGCAAGCGTCGAAATAGTGTAGAGTGCTTATCTTGCGGCAAAGAAATGCCTATGAATGCAAATTATTGCAGCAATTGTGGACACCAACTCCACGATTAATTAACTAAAATATCTGTTTACAACTCAACTTATGCGTATTCCCTTTTTACTGCTACTTCTGGTAACGGTGTGGACAAAAGTTTATAGCGGTGGTATCAAAGGAACGATTAGCACGCAAAAGGGGGAATCGTTACCTTATGCTGGTCTGTCGGTAAAAGGGACCAATGAAGGTACTATGGCTAATGAAGAGGGCCAGTATGAACTTTCTCTTGCACCGGGCACATACGTTGTGACTTTTCAATATCTGGGTTTTAAAACTACGGTTAAAACAATTACCGTATCCGAATCTTATATAGAGCTCAACGTAACACTTGAGGAGCAAGCTCTTCATTTACAAGAGGCCAATATAAGCAAGGGCAAGGAAGATCCGGCTTATAGTATCATGCGAAGGGCTATTGCCAAGGCCCGTTTTCATCAATTACAAATAAGAGGCTATACTGCCCGAGTATATGCACGAAGTACCGCTATACCTACCAAAATCCCATTTTTGGTAGAAAAACGGTTAAAAAAAGAGGGTGTTCAGGAGGGCAAATCGATTGTAAATGAAAGCGCGTCCGTCAAGTTATCATCAGCGCGTTATTTCAACCCTCAATAGCTTGGACAACAGCATACCTTCGCCCAATGAATATATCCTGGCCAGCCTATACAGCCCCGAAATTGCAGGAATTATTTCACCATTATCGCCCAAAGCCTTTGGTTATTACCGCTTCGAATACGAAGGTTATTTTGAAGATCGAGGTGTAACCGTTAATAAAATAAAGGTGATTCCCAAGGCATATGGCGAGGGGGTATTTAAAGGTAGTTTGTTTATTATAGAAGACCGCTGGGCCATTCATAGTTACGACCTTCAAACTACAACCCGGGGACTATCTATTGCTGCCAAACAAGTATTCACTCCCATTCAACAGGTTTGGCTTCCTGTTAATCAACAATTTAAAATAAACGGGGGCTATCTGGGTTTTTCGGGGGAATTCAGATACCTGGTTTCAGTTACTTATAACAAACTGGACATAGACCCAGCCTTGAAGGAGGAGATCGCCATCAATGATCATAAAAAGGATGAGGCTGCAAAAACATCTCGCAAGGACCGTAATAAAGAGCTTGAAATACTCATTGCTGAACAAAAAGAATTTTCAACGAAAAATTTCAGGAAGCTTACTAAGGAGTTTGAAAGAGCTCAGAAAAAAGAAAAGAAAATTGTTGGCAGCAGACGCCTGGTTCGTGAAGATTCTATTGTGGTGGACAGCCTGGCCAATAAGCGTGACACCACCTATTGGAATTCGTTAAGATCCATACCCCTCACCATTTCTGAGAGCAGCAGCTACGCTTTGCAGGACAGTATAAAAGTGATTAAAGATGCTGAAAAGGCCAAAACCAGTCCAGATTCTGTTCGTTTTAAATTACGGCATTTGGCATCGGGTAACACCTATTCGTTGGGTAAAGGAAATACTTTTTACTTCAAAA
>CALGRQ010000380.1 GCA_937880795.1 uncultured Dyadobacter sp.
ATAATCCAACCTCATTGCCAGGAAACTTTGTGCATGTGAGTAGCAGTGATAATGATACTCCTGGCAATGGTATCAACGTTGTGGATGCTTTGGAAGACGTAACCGGTGTAAACTTTGGGATCAATGAACCGCCAGCAGCCATAGCCACTGACCCTGCACCCCAAGTCAATCCGGGAGGAACTGTACAGGTGGAGGTAACAAGCGGATTGGGTGGTACAGATCCTAACCTCGGATCTGTCACAAGCTTAACAATAACCCAGTTCCCAAGTAATGTAACAAGTATTACGATTGGTGGAACCACCTATACCACAGATGGTACAGGAGGAACAACTACCAGTTGGCCGACAGGAGGGGTAACCGTACCGACCGGATCTAATGGTTTGCCTACAACAGGGAACGAAATCAGTATCGATCCAAATGATGGCAGTATACAGGTATCTATTCCTTTTACAGTAACTGACAACGCAGGACTTGTTAGTACGCCTGATACACTGGATGTAGTCTTTACGGAACCAGTATATAGTATTACTGGAACAGTTTACACCGATAAGGATGGAATTACCAACGGAGCTGACGGAGTGGTGTTCGATGGATCGGCCACACCTATTTACGCAAATCTTTATGATGCGAGCGGAGCATTTGTAGCAAGTGTTCAGGTAGGGTCGAACGGTATTTATACATTCACTGGCGTACCCACGGGAACGGATTATAAAGTGCAGTTAAGCAAGGAGGCCGCATCTACGGGTAGTACTTATGTTGCGAATGCGCCGCTACCCGGAAATTTTGGCAATGTTAGTTCCAATGGAGAGACCACGAACCATACCGATGGTATTATTACATTTAATGTGTCTAATGCAAACGTAGCGGGACTTGATTTCGGTATTCAGGAGCCGCCAGTAGCAGATCCTATTAATAATGGAGTGATCGATCAGTCTCATTTCTCAACGACTCCGATCAGCGGCTTTCCACAGATAGAAGGGTTTGCTTCTATACCTTATACCAAGTTATTGCCATTTACGGGTGATGATCAGGAAGATGGTGAATTGGATCCGATTAGCAAAACGGTGAAAATCGGTACCATAGAATCCAATACCAGGCTTTATTATGACTATGATGATGGAAGAGGTGGAGTCCCGGTTTTACCAGGAGATATCATTACAGATTTCGATCCTTCAAAGCTGGTGTTTTATGGTCAAATCGGTAGTGGCACTGATACTAATCCATTTAAGTTTTATTATCAGCTCAAAGATGAAGCAGGAGTTTTCTCTCCCCCTGCGTTGTATCGTTTCTCAACCAGTACGCCGCTACCCGTTACGCTTGTAAACTTCAAAGCAAGAAAAGTTGACGACAGAACGGTTATTCTTGACTGGGCAACCACAGAAGAGTCAAACAGCGATAAGTTTGAAATCGAGCACAGTACCAATGGGAAAAATTGGCAGAGAGTAGGAGTGTTAGTAGCCCAGGGAGATAGCAAAGATTTGAACAAATACAGCTTTACCCATTCTAATCCAATGTTAGGTAATAATGTATATCGGTTGAAAATGGTCGATCACGAGACAAATGGCAATGATGCCAGATTCGCATACAGCCACATTGTTCATGTACATATGGCAAGTGCCGAATCTATTGTGATCTATCCAAATCCTGCAATTGACAAATTAGGTATCCTGGCGGATTTGTCCAATGTTGTCGCCATTAGAATCTACAACATCAACGGAACGCACGTTGCATCACCTCGTATTTCATCTGAAATTGATGTGTCGCAATTGAAAGCTGGTACCTATATGGTTTCAATTCAGGAAAGAGGAGGAACGTTACAACAGGCTAAGTTTGTAATCGTAAAATAATTAGATTTAGAAAAAAGAGGAGCGCCCCCAAAAAAGTTTAACACTTTCTGGGGGCGCTTTTTTGATGAATAGATCCTCAGTTTATATGAAGTTGTGGAAATTAATTTCCCACGACAAACTTATGAACCGCTGTTGTTCCTTGATTGGTAACTATTTTTAGTAGATAAATACCCGGCGTAAGTTTTTCCGTATTGATTTGACCTTTAATAATTGGAACCTGAGCCTGTTGCGTGCCCATCAGATTGAATATTTCCGCACTTTGGTCTTCAACTCCCGGAACCTGCACAAAGCTTTTGGCTGGATTAGGATATAGGACAGATGCTTCCACTGTAGCCCTCACCTGTTGAATGTTACTGTACGCGTAGGTTTCATCCAAATCGACCATTTTTAGACGGTAATAGCTTGTACCCATCAAAGGCATGTGATCCAGCGTTGTATACGTTTGTAGGGTCTTGCTGTTTTCTTTGGCCGTAATTTGCTCAATCACTTGCCAATTTTGAGCATCACTGCTTCGCTGTATTTCAAAGTACTGGCTGTTTAGTTCTTGAGCCGTAGCCCATTGAATCGCTACTGCATTTTCTACCGGTCGGGCGCTAAAAGAAATAAGTTGTACAGGAAGTGAACTACTTGAAGTAGCGTAGTAACCGAATGTACTAAAACTTTCAACAGTGAACTCTACATAGTTCAATCCGTTTTCGGTACCGGTTGCACCTGGAGTAAGAGGGGTGATACCCGAAAGCCCCGAAGGTGTTAAGGCTGCAACGGTTCCGGAGGCCGTGTTATTGGAATATTTAAACCAACCTTGTTTACTTAGGGAAGCTGTTCCTGGCAATGGGTCTGTTTGCATGGCTGCAATATCCGCATCGGCGTAGTATATTCTTACTTTAACACCTCCATTAGTCGTGTAGTTGCCTGGCGCATTTATTGAATACAATCTTTTTGAAATGCGGAAGGTATTTGTGCCGTCGGTAGATTGGTAATATCCATTTCCGGTGTTGGTAAATGTTCCTGATCCACCTGTAAGGTTTCCACTGTTATCGCCTGTAACATTTGCTGGTGAGAAAGAATTGCCATTTGCGTGGATGGCAATATAAGCTTTATCTGCCGCTAGATTAGTGCCATCACCCCTGTAATAGGCGTATCCATTTGCTTCGCAAATATTGAGTGTACTGACAGAGGAACCAGTAGAAACCAAAGCAGCTGGTACAGCAGCCACAGTAAACGTGATGGCATCCGGTACAACGCAGCTCTCGCCATAGTCTACACTTATACGGTATGTTCCAGGCTGTGTTATGGTAAGGTTACTTGCGGTCGAGTTATCCTGCCAGGTAAATTTGGTGTTGGGGTTACCAAAGAAACCATCTGTGTTGAGTACTATGGGATAAGATGAACAAGGAACCGATTGGTCGGGTCCCAAGCCGATGATTTCACCACCCACATAAGGAGCAAAATTAATATTGGTGTTATTTCCTGAATTCGTAGTACCTGATCCATAACTTAATGTGTTACAGTTGGCATTCATGTCTTTTACATTGGCAAAGTTAAAATCCATGTTACCAGACTCAACGCATATATTGGCTTGCGTTCCTGGGTTAGAGCTTTGTAGAAAAAGGATCAGACATGGGTTACCTGATGCATATAACTGCTTTTTAACTTTATTCAAGCTGCCACTCTTTAAGGTATATGTTTTTCCAGCGTTCAAAATGAGTGTATCATAAACCGCATTGGCGAAAATTTCACCGTTTCCTTTAAATTCAACTTTATGGAAGTTGGCCGTTCCATTGTTATCAACTGTAAATCGGGGTGTCAAATTTTTCTCTTCAAATGTAACATTATAAAAAGTATCGCCGTTTTTGGCTAAAACTTGTGGCCCTGAAAAGTTAAGAGTTCCTGTGAAGTGTATGTGGGAGGTACCCGCATTCACTGTTGTATTTGCTAAATGGGTGGACAATCCGATATTGTATGGAGCATTTATATAAATTTTTGAACTACCTAGATTAAAAACTTTGTCACCGCCCTCGTCGTTTTGCAATGAAAAAGCAGTAAACGGTTTATCGTTTGTATTGAATGTCCCACTTTTCGATACAAATCTCATGCTTGTTTTGAACTCATCTAGTAATGTCCAATTACCGGTTCCTGCTAGAACTATTGAATATTGATTGTTAGAACCAAGGATAGCACCATTACTGGTAATGGTTTCAGCCTGCGTTGATCTATAGTTGGTATATTTTACGTCATACGTCATCCCATTCTGCATCACAGAAGAACCATAAATATTTAAACTGCCAAGTCCACGAATTGTGGGCGGTGTGGTGCTACCATCTACTGTGATATTACGGCAGTACGAATAATCTGGAATCGTAATTGTATTCGAAATTGAAAGACCAGATCCGGCATCAATAAAGACATTATCCAATGGACCTGGGACACAATCACCACCGGGACCACCACTTACTAAGGACCAATGCCCCACTTCATTCCATGTACCACTGCCATTTACCCAATATAAATTCTTACCAGCATTTGTAACAAAGGACCAGCCGGAATTTCCACCTTGGTCTACACTATTGGTCGCCAAAAAATTGGCTCCGCCCGAGACATTGATTCCAGAGATAACGACATTGTTCACAGAAATGGCGGCAGATGCTGGTGCCACTATATTAGCGGCTACGCCATCATTGGCTTTTAAAGTTATATACCCACTGCACGCTGGATTGTTTGCACTAAAATGGGTATTGATATTTTGGGTACTATTGTTGAGTAAGAGTTGGTAAATTTTACCAGGAGCAAGGGCAAGCTGTTCATAAGTCATGCTTCCGTATATATCGGCATTACCTTTGAATACTACATTGTTAAATCTGGTTCCAGAATTAGCAGCGCTAAGGTTATACTTAGTTGTAGGTTCTTCAAATGTTACATCATACAGAACCTCTGAGCCAAACACGTTAAAAGTGGGGCCATACTCTACCCCGGCAACGCCCATGACATGTATATGGGACGTGCCGGCGTTAATGGTGGTTCCACCCGCAGAAAATGCCTGATTATAAGGTGTGGTAAAATAAACTTGGGAACTTCCAAGGTTGAGTGTTCTGGTACCTGGTCCATAAATACTATAAAAATCATTCGCTGTCCAGGAAAAATTATTAGTAGAAAAGGTCCCTTTTTTAAGTTCATGCCGACCTTTTGTTAAAAAATCATCTTGTAGCGTCCAGCTTCCCGATCCATTCATAATTACGCTTGTCAATAACCAACTGGCTAGCATTGGTACTCCATTGCTGGTGATTGTTTCCGCGTTGGAAGATCTGTAAGTGGTAGTATATACATCGTAGGTCATACCCGCTTGTAAAACAGAAGATCCGTAAATATTAAGTGTGCCATTGCCACGTATGATGGGAGGTGTTGCACTTCCATTCACGGTAATATTACGACAATATCCAGCGTCAGGAATGGCTATACCTACGCTTGAACCATTAAATCCAGACCCACCGTCAATAAAAACGTTGTCACCTGGGCCAGGGACGCAAAATCCGCCTGCTCCTCCACTAACATCTGACCAATGAGCAATATCATTCCAGGTACCGTCACCGCCCACCCAATATAAATCTTTACCATTTGCCACAGTAAAAACCCAACCAGAGTTAGTGCCTGCATCGACACTATTTGTAGCTGTAAAACTTGCGCCGCCCTGCGCTGTGATTCCTTCGATTATGGTGTTGTAGACGGCTACGACTGCGTCTGCTGGGCTACTAATAACGGCGCTTGCATTACTTGATAAGGATTTTAGAGTAATAAATCCTTGGCATGCAGGATTTTCCGAGCTTAATAAATTTGTGACAACTTGGATGTAGGTCGGGTCGAGTTGGTATGTTTTAGATACTCCTAATTTTAGCGTTTTATAAGTGTTGTTACTGGTAAATATTCCATTTCCTTTAAATTCTACCTTATTGAAATTCGTTGATCCAGAACTTGCACCTTGTAATATTCCACCTCCGATGGGATTTTCAAAAGTAAGGTTATAAAAAGTATCCGTACCCTTCGTAATAAAGGTAGGAAGGGCCAGCGTGTTACCCCCCATTACATGGATATGAGAGGTGCCGGGATTTACTGTCAGTTTTGGATCTGATGAGTTAAAAACTGGACCACCTGCCCAATTAATATATACATCAGATGCCGTCAAGTTAAGGGTTTTGGTGTTTCCATTAGGATTTGCGGTAAAACGGTTGATGAACCATTTTTGATTATTAGTATTAACTGTACCTCGATCAAATATAAAATGGCCATATGTAGTAAAATCATCTTGCAACGTTAATTCCGCTGTGCCATTCACATAAATTTCATAATTTTCTTGGTCTGACCAATGAACCCCATTACTTAATATGGTAGAAGGACTGGATGGCCTGAAGGTTGTTTTTGCCACAAAATAAGTCATTCCAGCTTGCATGATTGAGGATCCAAAAATGTTTAAATCTCCGGTACCACTTATTACTGGAGGTGTGGAGGAACCTGCAATGGTTAAATTCCGGCAATTGGCCGTAATGTCGATATTAATGCTTTTGCTTCCGGAAGTAAAACCCGAATTTGCATCGAAGAAAACATCGTCACCAGAAGAAGGTACGATAGCATGAAGATTTGCTCCCCCAGAGGAGGTGGACCAGTGATTAACATCGCTCCAATTACCTGTTCCCCCAATCCAGTAATAATTTGCTGCATAGTTTGTCAAACTTGCAAAGCAAAACATGAGTAATGTAAATAGTTTTTTCATTGAATTGCCGTTTTTTTTGTTGATGATATTTTTTAATTCGATTAAACAATGACTTTATTTAAATTTATTGTATTCGATATGAATTAATAATTATCAATTTTTCATTTAATAATTAGTTTCGATATGGTCAGTATTGTTGTCTTATTCTCGACACAATATTATGTATTTTTTTTTCTTGTTGATTCACCGTTTAAATGGGCTTGTATTCTACAAAATAGATGTTTTGCGGATAAACTATAAGCGGTTAATTTGATTGTGATTTAGGGTTATAAATGGGGTTTTTTAGCGAGAGTAGACTTTGTTGTAATTCTGTTCTATTTGTTTAAATGTTCGTAGAATAGTGATTATATAAAGTAAATTGAAGCAATTAAAATGTATAGTAGGGTTCTGTTTTTAGAGAAGTAGCCGATGAGAGAATGTAAATGGTTATGATAGGCTAAGATTAGGTTAATGTTGACCCGTAAGAAGTTTAAGTTGAAAATTATTGAGCTGTTTTATCAACTAGGACGGCTTGTAGTTAATTGGAGGTGGTTTTTGAGTGTTTTGGGTTGGGTTAAATCAAGAATGTCGATGAATGGTAATTCAGGTATATATTCAGTTGTCTGAAATGAACCTTGTAGAAAGTGTTGTGTAGTTGAATTGTTAAATTTTATATTCTACTTTATTTTATTTAAATAGAATAAAAAATTTATCGTAAAGTTGAAAATGAAGATGAATTTTTTATTAAAGAAAAATTTGAATTCATAAATGATATTTACAAGTGTTTTGTTTATTCGATTTCTTTATGTCGATCTAGTAAGTACTTATTTATTTTTTGTAAACTTACTTTTGTGGTAAGTAGTATGATTTATTGATATTTAAGTTTTTATGTAGTTGTTTATTTATTGAAAAAAAATATGTATTTCAATGAATTATTTTTGTAACTGTTGGTGAAATGGTTAAAATATGCAATTAAGTTATTCTTTGTTGACTTAATTTTGTTAAAAGTTGGACGTTTTATATAGCGTATAATCTTGAAGATAGATCTGATAAGGAAGTCTTTTGTTGGTATTGATAGGGTTTCAGAAGCAATG
>CALGRQ010000381.1 GCA_937880795.1 uncultured Dyadobacter sp.
CGGCGTGTCGCCGAGGACCGCGAAGTTGCCCGACAGATCCTGAAAACGATACTGCCGCATACGGGCAACTCATTACGTATTGGTATAACCGGGGTGCCCGGAGCTGGTAAAAGCACATTTATTGAATCTCTGGGAAGTTTAATTACCGCACAGGGAAAGCTGGTTGCGGTGCTCACCATTGATCCTTCCAGCAAAAAATCGGGTGGAAGTATTTTGGGAGATAAAACCCGAATGGAAAAACTTTCGGTAAACCCTCACGCTTTTATACGGCCTTCTGCTTCGAATTTATCGCTTGGTGGCGTCGCCAATCATACGCGGGAGACCATTCTATTGTGCGAAGCAGCAGGATTTGACACCATAATTATTGAAACGGTGGGTGTAGGCCAATCCGAAACCCTGGTAAAGGGGATGACCGATTTTTTCTTACTGCTCATGCTGGCTGGCGCCGGTGACGAACTCCAGGGCATGAAAAAGGGCATCATGGAAATGGCTGATGTCGTAGCGATTAACAAAGCCGATGGCAAAAATACAGACAATGCCCAACTTGCCGTACAGGAATATGCGAGCGCATTGCATTTATTACCCATCCCGGCGTCAGGATTTATACCCCGTGTCGTTTCTTGCTCCGCACTTACGCATATAGGGGTTAATCACATCTGGAACCTCATGCTTCAACAACAACAACATACCCTCGCAAACGGTTATTTTAAGCACAACCGTAGGTTGCAAAACTTAGATTGGATGCATGACATCATCAAAAAAGAATTAGAAGCACGTTTTTACCAAAGCGAAGTGGTGCAAACCAATTTGTCACGTTATGAAGAAAGCGTTTCCGACGGAAAAGAAATACCCCTCTCTGCGGCCGGGGAATTACTGAATCTATTTTTCGAAAGCAGTAAAGAGGTGCGGTAAAGAGGTCAATTTTATTAAAAGTATGATGTCTAGACAATTTTTAACCTAATTTTGCACGTTAATCACACAATCTCATCATAACACTTTTATTTACCCGAATTATGAAATTCACAAAATTACTGACCCAAACGCTCTTCTTGTTCGTCCTATCGCTGTCTGTTGTTTTCGTTGCCTGTAAAGATGACGATGATGACAAAACCCCAGAAACCGTTGATACAAATGAAATTGGAGGAAAATGGCAATTAACAGGTATTAAAACGAACGCAGGTGCGGACGTACCTGAACTAGGATTGATTAAAGTGGCTGCGCCATGTGTGCTAGATCTTAAATTCACTTTTACCTCTAACAACAAAGTAACCTCTTCCGATTGCCCTCAGGCTACCATTGCTCTTTCCCCATATGTACCGATTACAGCGGAAACAAAATGGAAAGTAGAAAATGGGAACCTCAGCCTCACCAACGGAACAGATGTGAAAACATTCCCGATTACGCAGGCTAAGGATGAAATGAAAATTACAATATCCATTGAATTGACTCCTGGAACAAAAACTAACGGATTATTGGTTTTCAAGAGAATTTAAAAAAGAGAATTGATCTGTCTGCTCAGATTAATTCCAATGCCGACATACATACCGGGGACGCTGGGAAATTTCCTGGCGTCTCTTTTTTTTGCTATACCGCAGGTGAAACAAACGACCCAGTCACAAGAATGATACATTATCTTCATTTCTCATATTTTTTGTAGAATTTTGCAGTTCACAACAATCTTTGTTGTGGGGTATAAGGACATATATAGCAAATGACCCTATGAGTAAATTTGATAATTTATTTAAGAAACTGGATCGTCAGAAATATCCTTTTATAGATGGACTATATTACCTGTTCATCATCGTTTTCATATTACTTCTATTCGTGTTTTTTGCATAATCTGTGGCTGATTACCTTTTCATTCTGAACCCAAATTCAGGTACCTATATTGGGAAAGACGTCAACGCCGTTACGGATACCATTCGGCGTATGGCGGAGAAATATCGCCACATGGCACATATCCTGTATACGGAGAGACGAAAACATGCTACTGAATTAGTAAAGGAGTATCTCCCCAAAAAAAATTGGGAAGCCGTTGTTGCCGTTGGTGGCGATGGCACGGTAAACGAGATTGGCCAGCCTTTGGTTGGTACCAACGTACCCTTAGGTATTTTACCCCTTGGCTCAGGTAACGGCCTTGCCCGACATCTGGGATTACCCTTAACCTTGACGGCTGCTCTGGAAAGATTGTTTCAAGGCTCCGCCATTACCATAGACCATGGCCTGCTTAACGATATTCCATTTTTTTGTACCGCCGGAATTGGTTTTGATGCCTATGTAGGTCATTTATTTAGTCAGCAAAGTTCACGAGGTCTGGCTACGTATGTCAATGTATCCATGAAAGCATACTGGAACTACCAACCACAGATATTTCGGGTTAATGGCATCCAAACCGAGGCATTTTCATTGACGTTTGCCAACGCGGGCCAGTTCGGAAACAATGCCTGGGTAGCTCCGCAGGCCAACCTTCAGGATGGTGTATTGGATGAATGTACTATAAAACCTTTTCCGAAGTGGTACGGAACTGCCTTGGCTATTCAGCTTTTCACCAAGCAAATGAAGCCTTCTCAATACATCGCATACAAAAGCATCCAAGAAACCGTTGTAGAAACGGAAAAACCACCCATCATTCACTATGATGGTGAACCACTTCAGTTGGAAACCAATTTGATACATATAAAAGTCAACTCAAAAAGCTTGAATGTGATTGTGTAACTCGTTTCACAGCCATTCTATAAAACTTATAGATAGCATGTCAAAAAAGAATCGTTCAGGTGTGGTTTATTCCACCGATCCGGATTTTGAATATAACGACTCCGATGCCGATGAACTGGAAACATTAGCCCCGCAACAACAGGATTTACGCATTTGGCTCGACCGCAAGGGAGGTGGCAAGGTTATTACGGTCGTGAAAGGGTTTATAGGACAGCATGCCGACCTCGAAGCACTGGGTAAGCAGCTGAAAGGCCTGTGCGGAAGTGGCGGAACGGTAAAAGATGAGGAAGTGCAATTGCAAGGCGACCATCGTGATAAAGTGATCGCATGGCTCTTAGCCAAAAACTATAAAGCAAAAAAAGCCGGGGGATAATAAAAAAAGCCCGATATAGCATTTTCCTATATCGGGCTTAAGATTATAAAACTGCTGTTGTATCTATCTCTGTGGGAGCTGGTATCGGTTGTGCCTGAGCCGGAGGGAAGCTCGATCGGCTGGGTCCCAAAACCTCCACTTCCGTTACAAAATATTTGGTATCTCCATTCCAGGGGAGCGTAAAAAACTTCTGCTCGTAGGTAAGCGATACACGATGTCCGTTTTGAATAGCCTGTTCAATTTTAGCAATGGCATCTTTATTGCTTCCACTCACAGAAAAAACCCATTGGGAGGAATTCATGGTACCATCGCCTTCACTCAGGCCACCCATCCTTAATTCACCTTCATACGTTTTAAATAAGTATCCCTTTTTGCTTAGCTGAGTTACAAACCCACCCCGCTTACCTTCGCTATAATAACCAAAGGTCAGGTAATACAACACACCAAATACAATGGCTAGAAAAACGATGATTATGGTCCACTTACGCATAATTTTATATTCTAAGTTTGTTAGTAAAAGCGAACTTCGTAAAATGGTTTGATTTTTCCTAGTCCTTATTTAGCCCGTATAGCACTCACGGGATCCATTCTGGCTGCAAGCATCGCCGGTATAATACCAGACAGAACCCCAATAATGCTGGATACGCCAAGTCCCAGAATGATATTTTTGGGTGATAGAATAATCTGCAACGACCCCATGGGAATAAACGACAAAAGATATACCAGAAATATCCCCACCAAGCCACCGACCAGACTTAACATCACGGCTTCAAATAAAAACTGAAAAAGGATCGAATAATTTTTCGCACCCAGCGATTTCTGAATGCCTATGAGATTGGTTCGTTCTTTAACAGATACAAACATGATGTTGGCAATACCGAACCCGCCAACGAGTATTGAAAAACTACCTATCACCCAGCCTGCAAGGGTCAATACCGAAAATAATCCAGATATAGCTTCGGCGGCAGCTTCGGGACGATTTAAGGAGAAGTTGTTGGTGTCGCGCGGCTTTATACCTCGTTTGGTACGCATGAGTCCCGTAATTTCCGCTTCTGCCTCCACCATTCCCTCATCTTCTGGAAACCCCTTTACGACCGTGGTGGCCCGGCGCCTGCCCGATTGAAATAATTTAGAAAAAGAAGAAAACGGGATGTAACAGTTTTTATCGGGATTACCTCCAAAATCTACCAGGCTCTCCCCCTTTTTTTCCTGCACACCAATCACGACAAATTTATTTCCAGAAAGCTTAAACTCCTTTCCTACGGCATCCTGTCCGGGAAATAGGGCAGCGGCAATATCGGCGCCAACTACGGCTACATTTCGGGCATTGGAACTTTCTATGGGCATAAAGTAGCGGCCACTGGCAACAGGAATGTCC
>CALGRQ010000382.1 GCA_937880795.1 uncultured Dyadobacter sp.
AATTCAATAAACTATCGATCAGCCCTTTCATTTTATCTACGGCAAGCACCGACTTGTTTATATAGGTATGTAATTCATCATAATTGTTTTCATTGAGCTTTGTGGTAACCAGATACAGGAAGCTCTTCGCTGTGCGCAATGGTTCAAGTAAATCGTGTGAAACCGTAGCCGTAAATTGTTCAAGTTCCTTATTGACAATAGACAGCTCAATGTTGGCCGCTTTGAACTTTTCGGCTAGTTCACGGTACTTTTCAAAACTTTCGCGCAACCTTTCTTCACTTCTTTTTCGCTCTGTTAAGTCACGAGTCACCTTGGAGTATCCAATCAACTTTTTGCTGGGGTTGTATACCGCCGTTATAACTACATTAGCCCAAAA
This sequence comes from uncultured Dyadobacter sp., assembly GCA_937880795.1. Lineage (GTDB taxonomy): Bacteria > Bacteroidota > Bacteroidia > Cytophagales > Spirosomataceae > Dyadobacter. The sequence goes on from CALGRQ010000382.1 coordinate 377, forward strand.
CTGGCTGCCGTCTTTCCGGATTCGCCAGCCTTCTTCTTCGTATTTGCCTTCCATTTGAGCAATTATAAGCTCGTTGGCGGGTTTGTCGGCGAGTATATCCTCGTTTGGGTAAAAGATGGAGAAATGTTTACCGATGATCTCCTCAGGTGTATAACCTTTTATTTTTTGTGCACCTTCGTTCCAGCTTGAAATGACACCGTTTTCATCCAACATGAAAATTCCGTAATCTGTAACCTGTTGTACAAGGGATCGGTATTTTTCAGCACTTTCTGTTAAAAGTTCCGAGTCTCTCTTGTGGTCGCTAATGTCCTGTGTAACATTTGAAAATCCCACCAATTCTCCAAAGGCGTTATACAATGCCGTGATTACCACATGAGCCCAAAACAGGGTTCCATCCTTTTTCCGTCGCCAGGTTTTCTTTTCATGCGTACCGTTGCGTTTAGTCATTTCCAGATCCTGGAACGGCTTTTCGGCTAGACGATCTTCATCATTGTATAGTATCGAATAATGCTGACCAATAATTTCTTCTTTTGAAAACCCTTTCAATAGACTAGCCCCTGCGTTCCAGCTTTGTATATATCCCTCAGAATCTGTCAGGTAAATGGAGTAATCCTGAACACCCTCAATCATGAGTTTATACAGCTCATTTTGATCCAGATGGTTCTGCTGATCTGAAAGGTCGGAGATACTGTACCGAAAGCCCGTTAAGTCACCATTGAGAGTAAGTATCGGTTCAATACGTGCTTTTGCAGTGAATAGCGTATAGTCTTTCTTCAAGAACTGAACTACATATTCATATAAACCACGGTCCACCGCCAGTAGAAGCGGTTCTTTATGTATGTACAGTTGTGGTGCGTGATGTGTAAGAGAAGTATATGCCTGTCCCTTTATATCTAAAAATGAATAACCGGTTTGTTTTTCAAAAGCCTGGTTGGATGCCGAAATGTTTCCTTTCCGATCAAGCAGAAGCGTAGCCTCTGCCATTCCCTGGAAGAATAGTTCGAGGTCTATGGACATAACCTAACGGAAAGTTTGAATATCATGTGGTGGTGCTGAACAATGCATAATGTTACTAAAAGTTGTGAAGGAGTGCAAATTTACCAGGCAACCTGAGGATCGATACACCAAGTTTTGACAATGATCTGTTGGGTTGTTGGTGGATAACTGTAAGTATCTCAGTGTGCTAATTAAATGTTGATCTTGTCGTAGAATTTTCGCTTTAATCTATGAATTAAGTCGTATGTTACCTATTTGTCTTATAATAAGCGTACTGCAATTTTTTTGATTCAGGGTTCCTAAGCTCATTTGAGTGAGGTAAATGCTGTCAAACTAAAGAATGGTTTAAGGAAACTTTATGCATATTTTGTCTGGAGATAATGGATGGTTTCCTGAATCATCGCTTTTAATTTCGGGGTGCTAATGTCGGACAACCTTTTCACGTATATACAGGCTTTCCCAATCTTATACTTCCCGAATCCTTCCAGTAAATGTTGATGTTCAGCTAAACCTGTAAAGGTGTAGAGTGATATTGCAGCTTTACGTGGTGAAAAGCCAATCAGTGGGGCGTCTCCTTCATGTCCGCTTTCATAGCGGTAATGGTAGTGACCAAAGCCTATGATGCTAGGCCCCCACATTTTAGGCGGGCAACCTATAATATCCGACATGAGCTGGATGAGTTGAGCACTATCCTTCTGCTGTTGCTCGTCTGGAATCATGGAGAGAAATTCATTTACGTCCACATTCGTTTCTACAGTTTTATTTTTAGCCATGATATAATCGTAATTGTTCGAAGTTGCGATAAGCCTTTGTATAAGCGCGTAATTCTATAAATATCTACATAATTATATGAATTTAATACCTATATTATTTTAATGTTACGTTTTTGGCTACTTCTTAATATTTGCATAACATTCTAAAAAACGAATAATATTTGCCGATAAAATTCTACAACAGCAAAACGTTTACGACCTCCGTTTTCCACAACAGAAACCACATCTAATGGTTAAGGTATCTTGAATAATTCGTTCTATATGAGATTATTTTTAGTTCACGGCCGTATTAGTAAACTTGGAAATGTCCTACGGAGCAGATGCACGTAATACCAGGTCAAATATGTATTTATGAAAAATAGGACCCATGATGAACCTGAATTGGGTCTCCTAAAATGAATCGGAGGATGGAACAATTTTCAGTTCCATCCTCCGATTAAAAATATTATTCACTGATCATCTATTCTACCAATAGACGGTAGTTACGGGTTGCTCCTCTTTCTTCAACTGTGATGATGTACAACCCACTTTTCAAGACTGTGGTCGGTACAAGTTTCACCGCGGATGCACCTACGCTGGTTTTGTTTACTTTTATTTCACTGCCGCTTACACTGAGGAGTTTAACGACTGCCGTAGCTGGCTCATCCAATGTTACCGTAATTTCATTTTTAGAAGTAAGCGGGTTGGGGTATAGTTGGTACTGGGCATCAATAACCACCGATTTCATACGATAGGTGTTGGCTTCACTTCAGGATCCATTGCAACCAGACTGTTGTTGGTGCCATCCACATCAATTTGGCGCAGACGGTAATAACTGGTACCCGCAATTGGCGTATGATCCACGAAACTATATTTGTTGACTTCTTTGGACGATCCTGCAACATCATGTACCTCGCCAATCTTTTCAAATGTCTTGGAATCATAGCTTCTTTCTATGATAAAGCGCTGGTTAGATTCTTCCCAAGTCGTTTCCCACGATACAAGTACCGTTTTGTTAATTTGCGGAGTCACGTTAAAATTAACAAGGTTTACAGGAAGTTGATCTGTGGTGATACCAAAGTTCACTTGGTCTACGGCGGCATTCACCGGTCCTACAACCAAAATTCCATTTGTGGTACCATCGTTACCTGAGGATGTCCCAATGTGTTCTCCTCTGTTGCTCCAACCTGTTGGTAATGAAGGGGTAGGAGGAGAAGTTTGTCCCACAGTTGGGGTTGATGTGGTAATATATACAGAATAATCATGGCCGGGTGTGGCGCCGAAACTATATGTGCCATCAGGATTTACTGGGTGAACAGCAACCACATTACCAGTAGTATTATCATATAGTACTGCATTAAGACCTCCTGGGTTTGTTCCCGTGCCATTGGTAGTGTTATCCGCCGTTCCATCGTTAAACACATTACCCGATATCGGATAGCTTAATACCGCCGTTGGGCAACTGGCTCCATCGTTATTTCCAGCCTGAACCGAGTTAGAAAGTAGAATTGCCTCATTGGTGGTTAAGTCTACTTGGTAAAAGGCCCCTGGGGTATTTGCAAATATGAATACGTTATTGCTATTTCCTGCATCCACAAAAGCGGCTCCGTAAGGCCCGGCGGTACTTTCAAAGCCGTCACCAGTTACGATCGTGGGACTAACTACTACATTTCCTGTTTCCGGATCAAGCGTGACAATTTTCTTATCATTGGCACCCGTTCCAACACCAACCATCAGTCCCAAAGTAGCGTTATAGGTCATGTCGTTGGTCAATGTCAATTGAGACATTGTTGTCCCAAATGGAGCGGTTTCTAATGGATAGCCTGGTTGTGTGGGGTCAACCAATTGTAGGTAAGTTGATCTGCTGGGATTCAGATCGACCATATAATAGGTGAGCGTGGAGGTTCCGGTATCTGTTCTGTAAAATAGCAAATAGCCTCCTGGAAGAAAATCAGCCGAGTTATAGATATCTTGCGGCAGATTAGGAATCGTGAAATCCGAGGTGGATCCGTCTGCTTCAATCCTAACAAATTGAAATGAATTTTGGTCAAAACCCCATATCATATTGTCTACCGGGTTGTAAGCAATGGCATTGATAGAGCGTCCCAATGCACTGATTTCTACTCGCTCTCCTGTATTGATATTATAGCTGTACAAAGACACATCGCCTCTGCTTACTGGTCCAGCTACCTGATAAGCCAACGCTTCACAACCAAACGGAACTAGTGTTTTGATACCGAAGTTTGCATCGGTTAATGGGTTACTTACCGTACCCAATGCGATCACACCATCGGCAGAACCATCGTTTCCAGCTGCGGTACCAATGTTTTCACCCGTATTGCCATAACCCGCAGGAAGTGTGCGTGCGGGTGGTGTTGTTTGACCCACCGTAGCTGTGCTTGTTGTTAAGTATACACTATAATTGTTACCTGGCGTTGCTCCAAAGCTATATGACCCATTGGGATCCACTGGCTGAACAGCGACGACCGCCCCGGTCGTGTTGTCGTAAAGCACAGCCTGTAAGTTCCCTACATTGGTTCCTGTGCCATTTACTGTATTATCTGCACTGGTGTCATTAAAAACGTTTCCAGAGATAGATACGCTTAAGAGTGCAGTAGGGCAACTCGCACCATCATTATTACCCGCGGAAATAGAGTTGGATAAAAGTGTGGCGGTGTTGTTGGCTAAATCAATACGATAAT
>CALGRQ010000383.1 GCA_937880795.1 uncultured Dyadobacter sp.
CAATTTCTTCTTGTTCAGGTTGGCTAAACTATTTGCCTAGTCCACAGGTTTTGAATCTGATCCGTTTTGAATCTGATCCCCTATGTTGTACCAATCAAAATTTGCACATAAAAAAAGAGTTACGAAATTTCGTAACTCTTTGATTTTCAGTACCGGGGACGGGAATCGAACCCGTACGAGCGTTTCGGCTCACAGGATTTTAAGTCCTGCGTGTCTACCAGTTCCACCACCCCGGCCTGCGCCATAAAAGCTATGGTGGCAATTTAGAGAAAAAAAAGCACCGATTTCGGTGCTTTTCCTCTGAGCGAAAGACGGGGTTCGAACCCGCGACCTCGACCTTGGCAAGGTCGCGCTCTACCAGCTGAGCTACTTTCGCGTTACCGTTTCTGATTAACGTGGTGCAAATGTAGGGGGGGCATTCGTCTTATGCAAGCATTTGAGGGAAATATTTTTGAGAAATTTTCATCATTTTTTTTAAATTATTGTAAATCAATATAGTTATACTAAAAAATATTTTTCACTTAAAATGCGGATGTGCGAAACGTGGAACTCATTTTCTTTTACAACACGGAAATTTTAGCGCGAAAGACTTTCGATGAATTCAACGAACCTAATAATTACTCTATATGCCGTCCATACCATTTACATGATCCATTTTATATTTTCACTACCTTTGCAGCATTATCTTAAAATGCCCCGCTGAATCGAGGTAAAACGAACTAGTATAGTATTAATTTAATTATAGACGCTTCCATGTTTTCCAACGAAGTTTTGTTTTTCGGAGGTTTTATTCTTGTGATCAGCCTAATGCTCCTGTTGGACTTAGGGGTATTCAACAAAAAAGACCATGTTGTTAAGTTTGGTGAAGCTGCTGCCTGGACTGTGGCGTGGATCGCACTGTCCTTGGCATTTTATTTGATCATCGACACGCACGGTGACTTAGTACATGGAATCAAAAATTACGACGACCTCGTAAGGATTACGCAAAAGTATGCCTCCCATGTGGAGTTGGTCCCGGGTAATTATGAAGCGAGCCTTGATGCTTATAGAGACAATATGTCTTTGGAGTTTATAACGGGTTATTTGCTTGAGTATATGCTTTCGGTAGATAACATTTTTGTTATTATCCTAATCTTCTCATCTTTCGGTGTTCGTCCCAAATATTATAAGAAAGTATTATTTTGGGGAGTTTTGGGTGCAATTGTGATGCGCTTTATCTTCATTTTTCTTGGTGCAGCACTGATGCAGCGTTTCGAGTGGATTATTTATCTGTTTGGATTATTGCTTGTATATCAGGGTGGTAAAATATTCTTTGAAGGTGATGGAGAAGAGAAAATGGATCCTGCCAAACATCCGGTTGTTAAATTTACATCTAAATACTTTCCGGTATTTCCACGTTATGTAAGAGAGCATTTCTTTGTTTTTAAGCAAGGTAAATGGATGCTCACTCCGCTATTTGTGGTGGTTCTCATCGTTGAATTTACGGACCTTATCTTTGCGGTGGATTCTGTACCGGCGGTATTCTCTGTTACCAAGGATCCATACGTAGTATTCTTTTCCAATATTTTTGCCATCATGGGGCTGCGCTCTATGTTCTTCTTTCTAAGTAATATCATGGGGCTTTTCCGTTTCTTAAAATACGGTCTGGGTGTGCTGTTGGTTTTTATAGGAAGCAAAATGTTAGCCCATAGTTATTTAAAATCTATTGGTTTTGAAACGATATATTCGCTATACATCATTTTGGGTATTTTGGCGGTTAGTATTTTAGCTTCGGTGCTTATACCGGAGAAAAAGGAATTGACGTCCAATAGTTAGGTATAAGGGCTCGTTTGAGTATTTATGAATCGTATCCTCAAAGCTTACTTAAAACGCCTTACCAACCTTAGTACACGTAACAAGTCGTTGCTGTTGCCGGGATTACCCGCAGAGCAGTTTCTTGATATTGTCGATACAGATTTTTTATTAGGAAAATCCTGCCTGGATGTGGTCATCCAGGCAGTTCAAAAAAAAGCGCGCATTGCACTCTGCGATGTGTTGGATCCTCGTCTGCAACGCTCCAATGAGGTTAGTAAGAAACTTCGTAAAATTTCCAGGACAGAAACATTTATTCAGGAAGAGCGCGGATCGCAAGATCTATATATGGGCTATCCATTTGTAAAGGGGAAGCTTGCCGACGGTACGCCTATACACGCGCCTCTACTTTTTTTCCCTGTTACATTAAGGATTGATCGGGAACAGTGGTGTTTGTTTCCAAGAGAGGAGGCGGGCATTAGCTTAAACAGGAGCTTTGCCCTTGCTTATACTCATTTCAATGAAACGCTTATATCCGATGACGTACTAGAGAAGTCGTTTGATGACTTTTCCACTGATTTTTTAGCGTTTCGGACAGAACTTTATCAATGGTTAAAAACAACTCCACTCAGAATTAACTTTAATCAGGACCTTTTTCAGGATAAACTCATCCCTTTTGAGGCTAAACGCAGTAGCATACTGCTTGAAGAAGAATTGAATGGGGAATTGAAATTAATACCGGAAGCTGTTTTAGGAATCTTTCCACAATCTGGCTCCTATCTTGTTCCAGATTATAATCATTTGATTGACAAGGCTGATTCTCTTCATATACCGTTAATTGGAGAACCGGATGATAGGGAGGGAGTTATAGGATACCCCAGTGGTAAGATTAAGGAGGAGGACGTACTCACTCCTTTTGCAGTTGATGCTTCTCAGGAGCAGATTATTTTGGCAGCAAAATCGGGCAAATCTATTGTGGTTGAAGGCCCGCCGGGTAGTGGAAAATCGCAGTTGATTTGTAATCTAATGGCGGATTTTGCGGCTAGGGGTAAGCGGGTTTTACTGGTTTGTCAGAAAAGGGCTGCGTTAGACGTTGTTTTTAAACGACTGAGCGATATAGGAATGCAGCCTTATACAGCCCTCATTCATGATTTTAAAAACGATAGGGCTGACTTGTATAAGCAACTTGCTTCTCAAATTGAACAAGTTGAAAACTATCGTCAGCAGAATTATAGCCTGGATGCTGTTTTTTTAGAGCGGCAGTTTACAAAGGAAAGCAGGTTGATCGATAAAACTGTAGAGGAACTAGATGCTTTCCGTTTTGCACTGTTTGATGAAAAAGAATGTGGGGTTTCGGTTAAGGAACTTTATTTGACAACCAATGCTGATACAGCTTCGATTGATCTTTCTGAGAGCTATAAAGCGTTTAGCCAAGATAGAGCCGAAGTTTATATACGCAAACTGAGATCATATTGTCGTTATAGAGCACATATAGGGGTTGATCACATTTGGTCGAGGCGTAAATCGTTTGCCTCGTATGGAATGTCTGAAATGCGGAGTATAGAGAAAATGTTGTTGGACTGGCCAGCGGCGCTCAAGACGCATGTTGACCAGTTTCGAGAGATCACTGGCGAAGAATACCACAGCAATCTGTTACAAGAAAGAAATGAGGTGTTGGAACGCTTGGAAGATATTTCAACGCTTATCAATACGCCTACTACTTATATGCTGTTTAAGGCGTATATGCATACGGATACCGATGCATATGAACGGCTTTCATTGATCCGCCAGGCAACTGACACTGTGGAAGGTTTTATCGCTGAGGATGGTATAGAATCCACGCTTTTAACGCAAGATATTGTTCCGTTTCGGGAAAAATTGAGAAGAATAATCGAGACCAAGAAATCATCGGTGAAGGGGTTATTCTGGGATTGGTTTGGTGCTGAAAAGCAGGAAATAGGTCAGATAGCCGAAAGGAATGGTCTGGATAAGTCCTTAGACGGACTGATGAGACTAGAAAAGCGTGTGGTGAATCGGTTGCAGTTAGAGGGTTGGTTGGCGCATCCCCAATTGTTGTTTCAACCTCAATATATTGCAGATTCGGAGAATAAGGGTAGGGAAATTCTAGAGTTTTTCCGCCATGCGGAGTCTGCCTCGGATGCTGTGGGACGTAGCAAATTGGGTGTGTTGTATAGGATTGTGTCAAATCTCTGTGGTCGAACTGAAACCATGCCATCTTTTGTAATGGAGATTCAAAGGCTCAGGAAATGGATTGCTATCGGGGATCGTATGGAGCAGGCGATGTCACCATTCTTATTGAAGGAACAGATAGACCGTATAATTCAGGAGCCACAGGAGTACAGTGAAATGCTACTCAGTGGTATGAGGTCCGCGTTTGATTCAATGGTAGAAATGGATCGCGTTTGGGATGAAATGAATGTGGTGGAGCAGGAGGTTACATTGAAAACGATCGGCGAAAGTGATCGACAAAATATAAGTTTGCCAGACGATATGAGTCGCCTTTTTGAGAATAGCTTAAAAATGGCATGGATTGGGCATATAGAAAACAAATTCCCCGAATTGCGTGCAGTTACATCTCTTAAAATGCAGGAGTGGGAGGAGCAAATTCAGCAAAGCATCCTATTAAAGCAGTCATTAAGTGGTCAGATTGTCGGAATTAAGTTGCGAGAAAATACATATCAGCATATTGAAAAAAATAGATTAGGCAATCGGGTTACTTATCGAGAGTTGGGGCATCAGGTTACGAAGAAACGTAAAATATGGCCCATCAGAAAGTTATTAGATGGCTATTCGGAGGAAGTATTTTCACTGGTACCCTGCTGGATGGCGTCTCCGGAGGCAGTTTCTGCTATTTTCCCGATGCAGGAAGATTTGTTCGACTTGGTCATATTTGATGAAGCATCTCAATGCTATGCGGAGTATGGTATACCTGCTGCATTCAGGGGTAAGCATGTGGTGGTGGCAGGAGATAGCAAACAACTTTCACCCAGTGATTTATATAGAGTAAGATTTGAAGAACGTAGTGAAGATGAAACGTACGTTCCAGCCTTGGAAATAGAATCATTGCTGCATTTAGCTACGCAATCCTTCAATTCTTATCAGTTATCGGGTCATTACCGCAGTTTATCGTTGGATTTGATTGATTTTTCTAATCAATATTTCTATAAGAATTCATTGCAACTACTTTGGAAAAATAATGCGAACGAAGAGGAAGCGTTCCATGTGGTGAAATTATTAAAAGAGTTAGGTCCTTCCGGGAAAAGTGTGGGGGTAGTGACTTTTAACTTCTTTCAGCAGCAATTGATCCAAGAGGTGGTGGAGCGAGAAGGAATATTGGTAAAAGATCTTTTTGTGAAGAACATCGAGAATGTGCAAGGAGATGAGCGAGATATTATTATTTTCTCCATGGTATATGCTCCAGACGAAAAGGGTAAAGTAAGCATGAATTTTGGCTCATTTAGCATGCAAGGAGGTGAAAATAGGCTCAATGTAGCCATTACAAGAGCACGTGAGCGGATTTACTTCGTTACCAGTTTGTGGCCCGAGCAGCTCAATATCGAGCAATCAGCAAATGAAGGTCCTAAGTTGTTAAAAGCTTATTTACAATATGCGCTTAGCGTTTCAGAGGGTAAGTTTAAGCCAACCATTCAGAAGCCTCATGGATTCCATGCAGATTGGCTTTTAAAGAATAAGTTCTTAACGCATGGTTCCTCATATACCAATGAGTTACCTTTTGCCGATATCACCATACACAAAGAAGAGGCATATAAGGGAGTTCTTTTGACGGACGACGATCTGTATCATCGTTCCAAGTCAGCAAAAGAACCTCATGCTTATTTGCCTCTTCTATTATCTCAAAAAAATTGGCCTTATCGCCGTATTTTTAGTCGTGAATACTGGACAAGGACCATAAACCTTGACGTTATTAAAGCTCCTTAATTCTTATATTTTTATAAGAAACCTTGTCGCCATGGTCTTGTAATGCAATTTTCCCTTTCTGGAAAGCTCCAAAGCCATCCCAACCTTTGAACTTGCTGTTGGCCACCATTTTGTTCCATTCCTCACCTTGCGTTGGGAAATCGACTACTTTTTTACCATTTAACCAACTTTCACCTTTACCGTTTTTGATAACGATTTTTGCTTTGTTCCACTGACCAGCAGGTTTTACGGCAGAGAAATCAGACGGTGGTAACAGGTCATATAGAGATCCTGCTTTGTGGTTTCCAACAGTCCCGGCTTTTGCATCTGGATGTCTCTCATCGTCTAGTACCTGAATTTCAGGACCAGTAGAATAAGGGCAGCAGTACTTCTTATCCTCAATTACATGGTAAATGATACCACTATTTCCTTTTTCGGATATTTTCCATTCTAATTCTAGTTCAAAGTCGCCGTATTCCTTGTCTGTAACAAGGTCCTTGCCACCTTTTTCTGTCAAAGTCATGGCTCCATCTTCTATTTGCCATTGTGGTAATACCTTATCCGACTGCCAGCTATGCCATCCGTTGAAACTTTTTCCATCAAATAGAGAAACCCATTTTCCTTTTTTCTGCGCTTGTACTTCGGTGTTTCCGATGGATAATGCAAATAGAGCAACAAGGGTAGCTTTGCCCAGCGTCTGCCATTTTGTGAAATTCATACTTGTTTTGTTAAAAGTTTGCAACACAATATTAAGTACTTTTAAGATTCAAACTACTTATTTTTAATAAAAGTAAAATCCGACGATAAAATTATAGGATTTTTAGTTTGGTATCTCAAATAATTAAACCGATTAACTAAAATCATTTTCCTTAACAAATGGCATCTATATTTTCAAAAATCGTGCAGGGGGAGATCCCAAGTCATAAAATTGCAGAAACAGAAGAATTTTTAGCTTTCCTGGATGCCTTTCCAATTACGAGAGGGCATGTGTTGGTTATTCCGAAGGTAGAAATTGACTATCTTTTTGATCTAGATGAAGGATTGTTCACCCGCTTGATGCTATTTGCCAGAAGTATAGTACCCGCTTTGGAAAAGACAGTTCCCTGTAAGCGAATAGGTGTAAGTGTTATTGGCTTGGAAGTACCTCATGCACACGTGCATTTACTGCCACTCAACAGCATGACAGATGCCGATTTTACGAAGAAAATTAAGATCACTCAGGAGGAGTTGGCAGATTTGGCCAGCCAAATCCGTAGTAATCTTAATTTATCTTAAAAGGTAAAATCTTTTCTGAGTCCAAGAGTAAAACCATAGTTGTTCGGGTAAAGATCTCCACTGTCAAACATTAAAGATCCTTTGACAGTGGATCCCCCTAGCAATGCTATACGTGATTGAAGTGCCAAAAGTCCTGAGAACTGCTTGGCGGAGGGGAAAATAGGTGCGTCATAAACGCCTGCATTGTC
>CALGRQ010000384.1 GCA_937880795.1 uncultured Dyadobacter sp.
CTCTATAAATGTTTGCGTGCCACCCGTTGAGTAAAGTTTCACGCCATTCTCGTGTAGGAGACGAACCAAAGGTTCTAGCCCATCCTTGTAATAAACAGATATAAGCGCGGATTGGATTTTTTTAGACATTGTTCGATTATAGATTATAGATTTGGGTTTTAGAACTTCATAAATCTAGAGAATTAAGAAATTGCCATTTCCCCTTCAAGAATAAACCGCAAAGATAAATTAAAAAAGAGCGAAGTGAGAAATTTGGCGCTAGATATCCACTGGATAAAATTGTAGTATCTATTTTGATTGTAATCATCTGATAAATAATAGAACATGAATCTGAATTTAACAGGCAAGACCGCGTTGGTGTGCGGTAGTACCCAAGGAATTGGCCGCGCTACCGCTTTAGAACTCGCTTTACTAGGTGCCAACATTACGCTTATGGCGCGTAACGAAGAGAAACTACGCGAAACAGTAGAGTTGCTTGACACTTCCGCCGGCCAATTGCACCGCTATATCATTGCCGATTTTTCAGATAGCCAAAATGTGCGTGAAGCCATTGAAAACTATCTGAGACTATGTCCGGATGTACATATACTGGTAAACAACACCGGCGGCCCAAGTGGAGGACCTATTGTTGAAGCAACGGGCGACCAATTCCTGCAAACTTTTCAAATGCATCTGATCAACAATCAGACTTTGGTGCAAGCTGTGGTTCCGTCTATGAAAAGCGCTGGATTCGGACGCATCGTGAACATCATCAGCACCTCCGTAAAACAACCCATTGTTGGGTTGGGAGTTTCCAATACCATCCGCGGCGCTGTGGCAAGCTGGGCTAAAACGCTATCATTAGAACTTGGACAGTTTGGTATAACTACCAACAATGTTTTACCGGGCTTCACCAAAACTGCGCGCCTTGACGCCGTTCTGGCCATGAGAAGCACCGCCAGCGGAAAAACAGTAGATGAAACGGCCCATGCACTGGAAGCCGCCATACCTATCCGTCGTTTTAGCGAAGCCGAAGAAGTTGCCGCAGCCGTAGCTTTCTTGTGCAGTCCGGCTGCGGGTAGTATCAATGGAATTAATTTACCTGTAGATGGCGGAAAAACGGAAAGTTTGTAAATATGCAATGAGTAAAAGTAAAAGGAGCAAGCCATGCGGCCTGCCCCTTTTAACTTTTAACTACTTTATGAATTAGTAACCTGGGTTTTGATCCAAGTTTTCGTTCACAGAAATTTGCTGACTTGGAATTGCATAAACCAATCGTATTGGATCACTTTCCGTAGTTCTAATCTGCCCTGGTTTTAAGAATTGACCAAATCGAATTAGATCTTGCCTTCTCCAACCTTCCCAATACAATTCTCTTGAACGTTCTTCTAATAAAACATCCAAAGTCAGTGCCGGAAGATTAGCAACACCACGGTTTGTGCGAATTGAATTTACGATCGTAAGCGCATCAGAAGCACTACCAGGAGTTCCTCCACGCAAGATGGCCTCTGCTTTCATCAATAGCACGTCAGAATAGCGATAAACTACCCAGTCATTGTTCTTTTGTCCACGCGAAGCATAATCAAAAGGATACTTTATGGCTCTAATTCCTGCCGTTTCCAATGTAGCACCGGAAGTTCTAATCGTCACTTCTTTGGAGAACACCAAAGGTTGCGTTGCAGGTGTTCTAGCCATTAAAGGTTTATTGGTTACCCAACTATACTGTTGTCCTTCCAAAAGCCCAACATTCTGACGTCCATACCCTTTCGTACGGTTAGAAGTTGTATCAGCGGGGTAGTTATAATAAATACCTCTTCTTTCGTCACCAGCATCAAACCTATTATAGAGATTTGAAAGGGCAGCCCATCCATTCCAGCCACCAGGTGTCATATTATAATGCGAAACAGTCCAATATGCTCTATCCACACCACCACCTCTTACACCCTCTTCATTGTAAAGCGTAAAGATGTTTTCGGTTGAAATTAAGTTATTATCTGGCGCAAAATTATCAAAATACTTGCCCTTAGGTGAGATGGTATAACCTGTAATTTCATTGGCTAAGCTCACCACTTTACTCATATCGGCAGCATCAAATTTAGGAGCCGCACGATTTAAAAAAGTACCTTTATTCAGGTATACTTTCATCAACAACACCCTGGCTGCATTTTTATTTGCGACATAGGCTGGACCCGAAGCAGGCAGATCGTTCATAATTGCTGTCATCTCTGCGATGATAAAATCAATCGCTTCTTGCGTACTTAACGTTTTGGGAAACTCACGAAAATCATCCAAATTTTCCCTGTACGGAACCACCCCCCACAAATCGAGTACATCAAACATAGCCAGTGCCCGAACAAAACGCGCTTCCGCTGCCTGTTGAGGAGACGGCTTATAGCGCAAGACGTTAGAAGCCTGAAAAACAGCCGTTAACAAACCTCCAAAAGTATTACTCATATAGGAGTTATCGGCATTCCAAGTATGTAAGTGAATAGCACGGTGTGTACCATTATCATCCCAGTCCCCACCACGTGTAGGCGCTACGGCTTCATCGGTAGATAACTGTTGTAAACACCATCGGTTATCATGCTGATATGGACCATTTAGTGAAGAATAAGCACTGATTAATAACCCTGCTGGGGTGATATTACCAGTTGATGTTTCTTCCAAATCACTTCTCAGCTCTTCATTTAAGTCTGTACAGGACAACGTAGAGAGTCCCAACAGAATGGCCGCACAATATATTTTAAATCGCATAAAGTCTTTAGTTTAATTACAGTGAAAAGTTTACTCCTAACAGAAACGTCCTGGCAGAGGGATAAGGAACATACTCAATCCCAAGTGACGGTATATCGTTGCTAGAACCATCAGTATTAACCTCAGGATCAAAACCTTTATATCCTGTTAAAACAAATAGGTTCTGCCCGGTGAGAGAAACATTCATATTCTTAAATGCTTTACCAATGTTCCCTACTCTGTAACTCAAAGTAAGGTTCGACATCTTCATATAATTTCCCTTTTCAAGATAACGGGTTGAAGGTGCCGCAGAGTTGGAGGTAGATTCTTTAATACTTGTGTTGTAAAACTCCTTGGCCATGTTTCTACTAGGCAAGTTGTTGATACCCAATACAGTAGCAAAGGTGTTATTGAAGAGATAATGTCCCATTGCTCCATTCATATTTACAACAGCGGAGAATCTTTTGTAAGTTACGTCTGTTGAAATTCCCAAAAGTGTTCTTGGATTAGGACTTCCAACATATGATTTATTTTGTGCAGGATCGACCGATGTACCCGATGCCCCATCCTTACCTACATACATACTGGTTCCTGTGGTAGGGTCTAAGCCTGCATAAGTAGCTAGATACCAAACATTAAGTGGTTGACCACTCACCATCCGCTGCCCCAAAACGCCTGAGAATCCCTGACCTCTCAATTGTGCAGTTTCATAAAATCCAGGTAAACCCGATACGCTATTTTTCAAGAACGTTGCATTCGCTGATAGGTTCCAAGTCCAATCTTTTGTTTCCAACACCGTACCCGTCAATGCGATTTCAACCCCTTTATTTACAACCTCTCCGTCCAAGTTAACCCACACTCTTCCGCTTGGTGCGGGCTGCGCGAGTGTTCTTTCAAACAAAGCATCAGTTGTTTTCTTGTTGAAGTAATCGATAGAACCAATAATTCTTGATTGGAACAGTCCAAAATCAATACCTGCATTTATCGTTTCTGAACTCTCCCATTTCAAGTCGGGGTTACGAAAGTTAACTTGGCTTATACTCTGGGTTCCAAATGCGTAACGGTCACGAGATGCACCAGAAGGAAACTCTCTGTTACCTGTTTTACCCCAACCTAAGCGAACCTTTAAATTATTAAGTGTAGTATTTCCTTTTAAAAACTCTTCGTTAGAAACGTTCCACGCAAATGCCAATGCAGGGAAGTTAGCGTACTTATTATTTGTACCGAACTTAGTCGAACCATCCCGTCTTACAGTTCCTGTAAATAGGTATTTATCATGAAGGTTTAAGCCCGCTCTTACAAAGAATGATTGTAATTCATCAGAAGGGCTTCTGTATGAATTCACTCCTCTGTTATTCGTAATTGAATAGTTCAGATAATCATAAAAATCTAGCCCTACGTTAGGAAAACCACTGGCATTTGTCGTGTTCCAGCTTTTTGCATACGTAAGAAATTCATACCCTGCCACGGCATTCAAATTCAATGCAGGGGTCAGTTGCTTGTTATAAGAAAGCGTGTGAGTAAGCTGTTGGTTGGTCTCCTGGTTATTCCCTACAAAAGCAAAACCATTGTTCGTAGTGTTTTGATTCACAATACCATCCAACAAGCGCCCTTTGCGTATACCCATTTGACGCGTTACACTATATACAAACTTATACTCTAAATCATCAGTAATTTTGTACGATGGAGCGATACTTGCAACAATGGTGTTCACCGTAGCATTGTCCTTATAGGCATATAAATTGGCCATCGGGTTTCCTGTAATGGCATTGATATACGTAAAGCTACCATCGGAGTTATACAATGGACGCGTTGGGTTCCAGGCCAATGCCATTGAAATCAAGTTTCCATCTGCACCTCTACCTCCGTCGATGGGGACAATGTTTTCATCTGTTTGGGTGAAAAGCACACCAAAATCTAACCCCAACTTCTTACTTTCCAGGAACTTAAAGTTAGTATTCAAACTAGCTGTATATTTTTTCAAGTCCGAATTCTTAATGATCCCCTTCTGGTCCATATACCCTGCACTCACCCTATACTTTCCGTTATCTGTACCACCCGTAACAGCGACAGAATAGTTCTGAACAGGCGCAGTTCTTGTTATTTGATCAAATGCGTTCACATTTCCTCCAAAATCATAGGACTTCGGATCAGTATCCGGCGAGTAATATTTTACAGCCTGTCTAAACTCATCGGCACCCAGAACTTCCGGTTTTCTCAGGAGTGAAGATACACCTGCTGACGCATTGAAATTAACCGTTGGAGCACCCGATGCTCCACGTTTTGTTGTAATGATGACAACTCCATTTGCTCCACGCGATCCATATATAGCCGTTGCCGATGCATCTTTAAGGATGTCCATACTAGCAATATCACTAGGGTTCAAATAGGCCAATGGATTACCACCATCCGAACCAAAACCTCCACTACCTCCCGGACGTGCCGAGCTTCCAGACAACGGAATTCCATCCAAAACAAAAAGAGGGTTATTTCCAGCACGTATAGAAGAGTTACCACGAATACGTACCGTTGCTGCTCCACCAGGCTGACCGGTATTGTTTATTACCATTACACCAGGCGTGCGCCCTTGAATCAATTGATCCGGAGAGGTAATAACACCTTTGTTGAAATCCTTAGATTGCAACGACGAAACCGAACCGGTCAAATCCTTTTTCTTCACTGTCCCATACCCCACTACCACTACCTCCTCCAAGGCCTTGGCATCATCGGTAAGTACAACGTCAATCTTGGTTTCACTACCTACCACTACTTCTTTCGTTGAGAAGCCAATAAAGCTAAAAACAAGAGTAGATGCCGGAGGGGCCGACAGGCTATACTTACCATCCATATCGGTGGTAGTTCCTTTTGTGGTACCCTTCACACTGATCGAAACTCCAGGCAATCCGCCGTTCTTTCCGTCCGTCACCGTTCCGGTAATGCTTACATCTTGTGCAAAAACTGATGTGCCAAACATGGCAAACACCATCAATAGCGCAACAAACCTTCTCCATTTTGAAGGTTTCGTTGTGTGTGTCTTCTTCTCGTCAGTGTCATCCAAAGGATGATCCAGGCGTAAAAATAAATTCACCATAGATTAATATTTAGTTTGTGTTAAATAATAGTATTATACAATCATTTTAACCTCTATCGTCAAAATAAACGTCATATATGCCCCTTAAACGCTTGTGTTTTTCCGATATTAAATAAAACTATTATATAATATTGGTGACAAATTAATATAATAAGTTCCGATAATCCTATACACTTTATCGGATTCAAGGGTGTCTATTAAAATATTTTCGATTGTGCGAATTTTATCGAAATATTATACAATATTGACATTGGAGAAATACAAAATCATGGTCCAATTTCTACTCCTTTTGTAAATCCATTGCAGTCCAGAGAATCCTTCTGAAAGATTCTATTAAAAAATGCATTAAATCATTGGGCGTTGTTCGTAACTTTGAAGTTGTTACAATTCCCGATTTTTTGCTATTTATGGCTCCGCTGTCTTCTGTTTCGAATACCGAATTAAATGCCCTTTCTGTTCAGCTCGAAGGTGATCTATTTTTTGATAATACCATTCGCACGCTCTATGCAACGGATGCCTCGGCTTATAGAGAAATGCCTCTTGCTGTTGCGATTCCAAAATCAGAAAGTGATCTAAAAAAGCTAATTTCTTTCGCTACCGACCATAAGGTCTCAATCATTCCGCGAACTGCCGGAACTTCCTTGGCAGGCCAGGTAGTGGGTAGTGGTATTGTTGTGGATGTCTCCAAGCATTTTACGAGCATCCTTGAAATTAACCAGTCGGAAAGATGGGCCAGAGTACAACCCGGAGTCGTCAGAGATGAACTTAACATGGCTCTGAAGCCTTACGGCTTATATTATGGCCCGGAAACCTCCACCGCTAACCGAGCTATGATTGGTGGAATGGTGGGTAACAATTCCTGCGGATCCAACTCCATCGTATATGGTAGCGCTCGTGAACATACGTTGGAAGTAAAGGCAATTTTGGCAGATGGCTCTGATGTCGTTTTTAAGAACTTGTCTGCTTCTGATTTTAATAATTTGATCAGCAGTGCTCAGCAAAAAAATGGTAGCGCCGGATTACTGGATAAGATATATCTAAAAACAAACGAAATACTTTCTTCTGCCGAAAATCAGGCTGAAATCAGAAAGAACTTTCCAAAGCCTTCGGTAGAAAGAAGAAATACGGGATATGCTCTGGACATGCTCCTGCATATGGAACCTTATCAGGAACATGCGCCGGACACTGAGCCTAAACCGTTCAACATGTGTAGCCTTATCGCAGGTTCCGAGGGAACACTTTGTTTCCTGACGGAAATTAAGGTGAACCTGGTACCTACTCCACCTAAAACACAAGGCTTGGTATGTGTCCATTGCAATTCCATCGATGAAGCACTCCGCGCAACGGTACTTACCTTAAAATATGGACCACAAGCTGTTGAGTTGATCGATGATTATGTGATCGAGTGCGCTATGCTCAATGTAGAGCAAAGGAAAAACGCATTTTTTGTAAAAAATAAACCGGATGGCTCCCTTCCTGCCATTTTGGTGGTAGACCTTTCAAGAGAAACTCCGGAAGAGGTTGAAGCTTTGGCTGCTCAAATGTCTGCGGAACTAGCCGAGGCAGGCATGGGCTTCCATTATCCGTTGCTTTTTGGTGAGGATACCAAGAAAATATGGACCCTGCGTAAAGCAGGATTAGGACTTTTATCCAACATTCCTGGCGACGAAAAGGCCGTAGCTGTTATAGAAGACACCGCTGTGGACGTATACGATCAACCTGAATATATACGCGACTTCAATGAAATCCTCAAAAAACATGGCATGTCCGCTGTCCACTATGCCCATGCTGGTACAGGCGAACTTCATTTGAGACCCATCATCAATCTTAAAACCAGCGAAGGACACCGTCAGTTTAGAATGATTGCGGAAGAAATTGCGACACTGGTTAAAAAATATGACGGTTCGCTTTCCGGCGAACACGGGGACGGTCGTTTGAGAGGTGAATTTATCCCCAAAATGGTTGGAGAACACAACTATCAGCTATTCAGGGAAATTAAAAAAGTTTGGGATCCCAATAACATATTTAATCCGGGCAAGATTGTTGATACGGCTCCTATGGATACCTTTTTAAGATACGAAGCCGACCATAAAACGCCCGAATTTAAAACCTATTTCCGCTTTCACGATCAGGATATTCTGCAACATGCGGAACAGTGCAACGGATCCGGCGACTGCCGTAAAACCCAAATGAGCGGTGGTACCATGTGCCCTAGTTTTATGGCCACGCGCAACGAAAAGGACACTACACGCGCAAGGGCCAATATATTGCGAGAAATGCTTACCCATTCTCCCAAAGAAAACCGTTTCAATAATAAAGAAATTAAGGAGGTATACGATCTATGTCTCGCTTGTAAAGGATGTAAAGGTGAATGTCCTTCGAATGTGGATGTTGCTAAACTGAAAATGGAGTTTTTGCAGCAGTATCACGACGAAAACGGTATTCCAATGCGCTCCTGGCTGGTTGGTAATTTCTCGAAAATGACGGGCTTGGCCAGTTATGTTCCCTGGGCCTATAACCTCATTTATAAAAATGCACCATTGCGCAAAATTGCCAATCAGGTTGTAGGGTTCCATCCCGAACGTACCATGCCGCTTTTACATAGCACAACGCTACGTGACTGGTGGAAAAAGCGTCAGAAAACAGCGGTTAGTAAGTCTGAGAAAAAGGTTTACCTTTTCTGTGACGAATTCACCAATTACAACGATGTTGAAATCGGGAAAAAATCGATCCTGACACTGGAAAAGCTGGGTTACGAGGTAATTATCCCACAACATGGTCCATCAGGAAGGCCTCAACTTTCAAAAGGTTTATTAAAGGATGCTAAGGTCATTGCGGAAGACAATATACGTCTCCTGAAAGATTTGATTTCACACGAAACCCCGTTGGTGGGTATAGAGCCGTCAGCGATCCTTACATTTAGAGATGAGTATCCGGATTTGGTGAGTGATGAATGGGTTGAGGAATCAAAAAAACTAGCTATGAATGCGTTGCAATTCGACGAATTTATAGCACGTGAAATTGAATTGAAGCACATATCCAAGGACGTTTTTACAAAGGAGAAGAAGTTGATCAAATTACATGGGCATTGTCAACAAAAGGCCATTTCCAGTATGGTGCCTACCAAAAAGATGCTTTCACTTCCTGAAAACTATACCGTTCAGCTGATACCATCAGGATGCTGCGGTATGGCGGGATCCTTCGGATATGAAAAAGAACATTACGATATATCGATGCAAATAGGTGAACTGGTTCTTTTCCCAACGGTACGCCAACAACCAGAAGAGGTGATTATAGCTGCACCAGGCACCAGTTGCCGTCATCAGATCCACGACGGAACGGGACGGAAAGCGATGCACCCGGCCGAAATCCTTTGGGAGGCATTTATTTAACCAATTATTCAGCGCCCGGGGTCATTGCCCCGGGTTTATTTATTCTTCCTCATAATCAAGCTCCTTGCCGTAGGTCTCTTCCATATTCCACAAGGAAAGCAGCGCCAAACCAAAGCATAGCATAGCGACAATCGCACCGGCACTTAAAACACCCCACGTAGGTTTTAAAAATTGAAAAAGTGGTAGCGTAAGCAATACAGTTGCCCGAACATTATTGGCAATGGATGTCGTTACGGTGGCTCTGAGATTTGTACCAAATTGCTCCGCAGTCGTTGTCAGAAACATAGCTATATAGCCTATGGCAAAGCCCAGCCAGGCGTAGCATAAATAAAGCGTGTTTGCTGTATCAATTTTTCCGTAAATCAACCATATGACACCAGAAACGGTCATCAGTATCATCCAAAAAATAGCCTTGCGCCTAGATTGTAACCACTGGCTGAAGAAACCACTAAAAATATCGCCAGTCACGATCCCAAAATAGGTATATAATACACACGTTCCCGCTTGTACCTCTTCCTGTATACCCAATGCTTTGGCAAACTCATTGCCAAAAGTAGCATATATCCCGATTACCATATACGTAGGCAGCCCAATACCCATGCAACGAAGGTAGCGTTTCAGACGGTTGGTGTTCGTGAATATAGTCCACCAGGGAATTCGGTTGGCCTCCCCCTTTTTAATACTAGAATCAAAAAGGTTGGACTCTAAAACGTTTACGCGCATGGCCAATAATACCAAACCCATACCGCCACCAATAAAATAAGCAACACGCCAATCGGTTAACTTTACCGCAAAGAAAGCGGCTATGGCTCCTGCCAAACCTACACTGGCTACCACGGATGCACCATATCCACGAAGTTCTCTGGGAAGAATTTCTGCAATTAAGGTAATTCCGGCCCCTAACTCCCCGGCCAGACCAAAGCCCGCTATAAAGCGTAAGAGTGCATAAACCTCTATATGCGTAGTAAAGCCACAGGCTACATTGGCGAGTGAATAAGTAAGAATAGAGCCAAACAAAACCGATCGCCGCCCTAATTTATCGCCTAAAATCCCCCATAAAAAACCACCCAAAAGCAGCCCCGCCTGTTGCCAATTATATATATGTGCGCCAACGACAGATATTTCTTCTTCGGAAAGCCCGAGGTCCTTCAAGCTGGGAACTCTTACAATATTGAATAACAGTAAATCATATACGTCAACAAAATATCCCAACGAGGCTACGATGACTGGTAAGGTTAAAACAGAGGAAAAAGCAGTTGTTTTTTGAGTAGAGCGTGAATTCATATTTTTCAATCAGGTGCATTTTATTCTTGAAAAGGCTTTCTACGCATGGATTTAACCAACGACTTTCGTTGTTTCGATTGTAATCTTTCCATTTTAGAGGCCAATGTAGGACGAGTAGGTCTTCGTTTCTTGGGCAGCACAAAGGCTTGTTTAATCAGTTCGTTGAATTTCTCAACCACTTTGTCCTTATTAGCCAACTGCGACCGTTCCGTTTGATGGTATAAAATCAGGACTTGTTCGTTGGTGAGACGAGAAGCCAGTTTGGCAAAAAGCACTTCCTTTTGCCCTTCGGTGAGTAGTTCCGAGTTTTTAATATCAAAACGGATCTCCACTTTCGTTTCTACCTTATTTACATTTTGTCCACCACTACCTCCACTACGGGCTGTCTGGAAATCCAATTCGGTATGGAGGATCTCAGGGTTGATC
>CALGRQ010000385.1 GCA_937880795.1 uncultured Dyadobacter sp.
CATCTAGCTGGGCGTTATTACATTTGTACTACATTTGTAGTACAACGGAGTACATCTGTAATACAGCGTACTACATTTGTACTACCTTTGTATTACATGCCTGCTATATGGCCTAATGGAGGGAATAAGATGACCCCATACGGCTTTGATCAAAAGGATATGCTATTTGTTGACGGGGGCCGTTCCAACTGGAAGATCATCACTGGCGACAAAGTGCAGTATTTACTGCCGAATGTAATCGGACTTGGTGATCTCGATATAGAAGTGGTAACCTCAAAAGCATTCCAGGACTCGAATTCTTCTGACGTTACGCAATTCCCGCCGATTTTGCTTTTTGAGTACGAAGGCAATATTTATGGAATCGGTGATGAGGTTTACACCTACTACGGCGGGGATATCCGCAATAACCGCGTGGATGTGCCGGGACGCATGGATGTTAAATTCGATGATCCTAACTACATGGCCATGTTTGCCGCCGTGGTCGCGTTCCTCGGACGGCGCGGTACCGGACGGATACACGTTGATATCACGTTACCGCCCGATCCCTTCAAAAACTTAGATCTGCGGTCGGAAATTGAAGAAAAGTTGCGCAAGCCCTATACGGTCAAGTTTTTGAATGGCCCGTATGCCGACAGGCCACCCTTTACAGCAGTAGTTGACAGCGTAAAAATTCGCTGCGAAGCGGTTTCGGCCTTTTATGACGTGTTGCTTACGGATGCTGAGAGACCGGCCATTCGCATGGAGTCCACCAAGTTGATGGCAGCGGCGGATCCTGGCGACATCAAAAAGCATCGGCCAGTACGAGTTGGGATTATCGGCATTGGCGGTCATACCGTCAACCTGGCCACATTCCTCAAGGGTGTTCCTCAAGGGTCAACACTCTATAGCATTAATGATTTGGGGATGAATACCGCTTATGAGCAAATCAGGCTGCGGCTGCGCGATGTCACCGGCAAAAACATGACCATGGCTGAAACGCTGGCGGCTGTTCAATACTCGGAGTATTTTTACGCGGGACAAAAAATACTGCTTGATCCCTATAAAGAAAACGAATTTGGAGTACTGGCGACGCAGATTTACGATCTGGTCACCCGTGACTTCTGGCGGGACGTGTTCGATTCGCTGGAATACCTGGTGCTGTACGGCGGCGGGGCGAATGATTTACTACCGGCATTTCGAAAAGTATTTGGCGATATTAAAGCCTTGACGGATCGCAATCGCTTTTTAGTTTCGCCGCAACCGCTCTGGTCGGACGTGATCGGGATGCGCAAGCGGCACTTGCTCGAGATGCAGGATCTTGAAAAACGCGGATTGATTAATGTAGCTACTAACTAGTATGGCACCTGGGAAAATGGGGTGAGAAATATGTCCCCTGAAAGCTTTGTAAAACTACAAGTAAGACTAAACCCGCAGAATCCGCAGGATAACTGCATTGTAACGCATTTGGCAAAAGCAAAACTCGAAGCAAAATCCAAAGGGATGCGGTTCAACGAGTCTCAGGCCGTACGGGACTTAATTATTGCGGGAATTGAGGCGTTAGCCGGGGCCGCGTCGGCGGCCCCGGCCAGGCAAACTGCGGACGGAAGTGTTAGCCAAGATGACCTGGTTCGTTTGATTCGACAAACCCTGAATGAATCAGATAGCAGCACTGTTAATCCGCAGCAGGTTAAAGAAATCGTTGTAAATTCGATTCAGGAAATGATTCCAGAAATTCAAAAAGCCATCGTGTCACAGATGTTCAGCGGAATGCAGCCGGCCGCTACGCAAGCTTCTGGTACCGTCGAAAAAGTAAACACGGAAGTAGCAAAACAGCTCACGGATGAACTGGCCGCGGATCTGTTGAACAGTCAATTTTAGCGAGCGGGGGTGAAGACATTGAAGGATGCATCCATTGTGCTGCTGATTATTGCTGCGGCTTTTGCTTTGGTTTTAACTACGCCGGGAGCGCAAAAACATCCGATAGTACTAATGTTTTTGTCACTTCCACTTGCACTTCAGGTTTCACTTGTAGTAACGCTGCTGATTTGTATTAGCTATGTCGGAATTCTGATCGTACGGTTCGCTAGTCAAGACTGGTCCGGGGCGAAAATACGATATGAGGAACGGCATCGGCAGGAGCTGAATAAATAATGGCGGATCTTTTGTCTACCTTGGTAAAGACGGCCGTTAGAGAATCCATCAAAAATCAGTCCCTAGCCGCGACAGCTCTGGTCTCTCAAAGTGAGGTCAGAGCTCAACTCGTTAAAAGGATAGCCAAGCAAACGGCCACTAGCGGCGCTCGTCGCACACAGGAATTAGCTTCCGGACAGCAGCGCGATTTTGATCCTGGGCAAAGGATCAAGCAAGAACTATCCAGCCTGGCAAACAAAGGGCTATATGTTGCCGCGCCCGAGATGGCTAAAACGCTGCGTAATGTGCGGAATTTTAAAACGGTCGTTAATGCTACGAAGGCTCTGATTCATGCAGATAATCCTCTGACCGTTGCGATGAGTCTAAAAACACTGATTTCTTCACACAAAGCCATCTTTAGCGAAGAAGCTCGTTTTGAGGCCGCACGTGAATCGGCCTCGCGTGACTTGGATCCACGTAGTTTGTATTATTACAGCCAAGGCAGAGCAATACGCTTTAATGAACGTGATGAGATGCTTTGGCGGGCTTCGCAGGTTAATGGCGGTGTAGTGCATAGCGGAGTCATTGAGGGCTTGTGTGCGCGGATGTCAGAAGGGGATAAGGTGAAATTCATGCAGAGTATGACTGTGCACTTGCGGCAACTCTGCCACGCGAAAATGTTGAGTGAGACTTTACCGAATAGCGGGGTCTATAATGTTACCACGCTTTTTTTCGAAAAACATCTTGTTTATGAATGTCGCAAAGCTGAGCCTGGTAATCTGCCTGCAGGCAGCGGCCGAGCGCATTTGAATGCACGGAAGGCAGCCGACGAGATTACCTTATATAACACGGATCGCAAAATCATGAATAGTATCAACAAATGCGCTCAATCCAGCGTTCTAAAGTTTGATCCGGCAGAGGAACGCCGCCGTATTGAGTCAACCGGGCCGGCGACCGAGGTAGAACAGAAACTACGTGCATTTGATCGGTCTTTAAACAAGCTTCAAAAAGCTGGTTTGATATATGTCAATGAGGATTTTTTCGCGTTAACGGACCGGGGCCGTTCGAAACTGGCAGAACTGAACGAACTTAACAGGTTACGTGATTTAAAAGATTTTAAAGTTGGTACTTGGGACCATAAAAACATACTTGGACTAGTCGCAGTGGTTCCTAAAAGTCTTGCTGATTGGGAAACTGAGATTCGGAGACGTTATTCCGGTTCAGAGGCTGACCGGCAATGGCTGATGGTCTTCCGGCGCATCGAAAAACACGCGGCAGCGGGAAATGTGATTATCGAAAACGACCAGGTGCGCCTTTCCGATCAGGGCCGCGCATTAACCAATCCTCCTGATAAACCGTTTGACTTCAGCAAATACGATGCGCAGCAGATTATGCCGCGCCTGCAAGAACCCATTAGCCGTGATGCTCTCCGCGAAGTCTTCGTAGAGAAATATCCGAATCAGGCCACTTTTGACCGGCAATGGACGATTTTCGAAAAACGCCTTGATAAGAACATTGCTGCGGGAATGGTAAGTCTTGACGAACATGGCTTTCTTTCTATTTCTGAACGGGGCCAGGAGGCCTTAGAATCCTTTAAATCCTTTCCGAAACAGACAACTGCTGATGTATCCGAAACAAGTACCTTTACGGTCTCCAAACAAGATGCCCGTATTATGCAATATACGCGGGACGGGGTTTTCTCGGGGGAAGTTTATCGGCAACTGCGGCGACAGGAAGAACCCGAAATAGAAAATGATCTGATTGAACATGAGCTATTGGTTATTAACCGCCTCCTTTTGCAGCTGCAAAAGGCGAGCCTGGCCGAACGTACCGGTCCCGATACCGTGCAATGCAGCGACTTTTTAGCTGATAGATCCCGCGTAGCATTGGAGCGTTCACGTAAGCCTAAAGAAATTGCGTTGTCCCATGAACAAGATGAGTTAATACGCTCCTTGGGTGTTTTCGCAAATGTGACACAGGAACAGGCCTTGCAGTATATTTATGGCGGCCGGGTGCCATTGTTCGAACTGGATCTGGCCGATCTGAAACGGCGCAGCCTAATCGATACAGTGATTGTTCACGTCAAAAATTACGGAGAGCAGCAGGTGCTTGGTTTATCAAAACTCGGCCGGCAGGTGGCCGGCTATCGGATCGGTGACGATCAAATCCTGACTGAATCTAAAGTGAATACCAGGCCGGCCGAAATGGCGCATGATTTGCTGATATTTGATGCTTACCAGGATGCGAAAGGCCGATTAGAAGCTGCCGGTAAAGACGTGACTATTGTATATTCGGACCGGCAATCTAAATCTATTGGTATGCGGGAACAGGGCCGACAAGATGAGGCTTATGCGGACCTAAAAATCGTTTATAAAGACCGACAGACTGGTGAAATTGGAACGCTTAATCTCGAGGTTGCCGTTAATTATAAAGACCATGAAATAGCTAAGAAAAGCAGTATTGCCAACTGTTTATGGTACACTCCGGGCGCAGCGCAGGCCAGCCGTATCAGGCGCGTCCTACCGGGCGCTCAGGTAATTCAATTCGCATAGATGATCTATAGCGGCCTTGGAGGGCATAACATGGCACTAATTAAAAGCCGAATTGAACAGCTTTCCGATAATGACCAGGACTTGCTGCGCTTTGTTTATAACTGCGGCGGCTACGTCATGCGTAAACACGTTGATGGTTATACCGGTAAAGATACCACTTGGAATTACAGACGGCTGCAGAAGCTGGTCGGAATGGGATTTTTGAAGGTACATTACGGAGAAAGACACATAGATCCTGATGTGTATCAGGTTACGGCTTCGACTTGCAGCCTTTTTCTGAACCGCGATTCGTATTATCGCAAAAGGCACGACCATCTGTATATTTGCCGCGCACTGATGAAGGCGTGGTTCGTTACGGAGCAGCGGGTATTGCAGCCGGCTTTTTTGTTCCACCACGATGACCGACTGCGCTTTTTTACGGAGAGCGGTTTTAACGCCAGGTGTTTTCCGACTAAAAAGGACCGTAACGGCTATACCGTTCATTTTGAGGAATTGGCTTTAGACTTCACGAATAACCGGGGTTTAAAGCTACAGGATGACGGCCGCGTGCTTTTTGATGATAAAGACAAAAAACTGATTATGATCTACTTCGATAAACCCCAAATAAGTAATGTCAGATACCAGATCCAAATGTTTTTGAAGCGCTATTTGAGTTTGATGGACGGTCCTGCATCGCTCAATTTTGTAGTTGTCACTGACAACGAGGCCAGGGCGAAAAGGTACGCTAAAAACGCCGAACTATTATCAGAGATGAGCGACGGTTTTGGCGTGACCGCGATACCGCAAACACTATTTGATACATACATTGGTTTTTGGAACAGTTACTACAAGAATAACCGTCTCGAAGATGAACATGAAAATTTCAAACAGCGCACGATGGACGCGGAATTTAAGAAAAATACCTTTGAGATAGCGAAGAATACGCCGCTCGGAACCGTCTCAGAAAGAGACAAAAAGATGCTGCAAATACTCGCGAACGAACCTGATAACGGCGCAGCAATTCTTGTCAAAGAATTGCTGCAGACTGGCGGGGAAGACCGTATGAACCAAATCAAGAAAACGTTTGACAGGATGTTTCAATTTTATGCCCATGGTCAGCTTGGCCCACTGAGTCAACTAAAGAATGTAAATCTAAAAGTATACCAGATTAACACAACTGTTTTCTCAGAGAAGAATCGTTCCTATTCCAGTCAGATATGAGCGTATTTTGATAGAGATAACAGCAAGACCCAGGGTGTTAGGTGTTGCTATACTGTTATTGCGTAATATGAACGCACGAACACGCTGAAAATAAAACGAAAAGACGCATCCATCCATGGATGTTGCCAGACGTGCTTCGGTGGATATTGGCGCCCACGATTCCGTCACGATTCGCTATCGCTTCATCGGCCTCCATCGGGGCGCCAATAATGGCCGCAACACTGCCATATTAGAATACTAAATGGCAGTGCGCTTGCCTGAAGGAAAGAGCCCTTATTGCATCCCTTCCATGGGATACAAAAGGGCCGACGGGTGGACGAAAGAGAGGCTGAATAAAGGAATAACAGCGGTTAATGAAGAATGCCACTATTATATACGAAACATTGCACCAATTAAGATATGGGGGATGATTAATAATGGCCTTAATAGAGGGACGCAGCCAAGGCAAAGGAGCAGCCAAAATTACGCGCAGAATAACACTTCCGGAAAAGACATTCAGGCAGGCAGAATTGTATATGCAATTTATTAACGACGATGACTTTAGTTATCTCGTTGAACAGTCTCTGGAGCTGATTTTCCGGCGTGATAAAGACTTCAAGAAGTACATTAAAGACGCCCAGCACATGACCGCTGAACAGCCCGCGGATGGTGAGGGGGAAGGGACCGATGAAGGGCATATTTGAAAGTCTTAAAAGGTTCTTACTTTCGCCTGGTGGATTTGTCCTTATGTTGACTCTTATAGCCCTAATAGTATATTGTACGATGCTTTTACCGGAACTGTCGTATAGGTATTGGCCGGCTGAGGCCAGGCAGCCCTTTGTAAATACGGTCCGGGATATGTTTGGTCTCGTGGATTTGAAGGAGTCTATTTTGACGCTGCCTGTTGATGTTGCTACACTTAGTGCCAAACAGCAAAACATACTGCGCATCGGTTTTCAGAACCCGGCGATCTATGTTTCTTATTTATGGCTATTTTTTGTGGCCGGGGCCGGGGCTTTTGCGATCATTGCCCAATTCGTTTATAACCTAATTGTCAGGCCGATCCGCCTCAGACAAAAAAGCGACGTTGCCTGGGAAGATGTGGAGATGCCAGTTTGGCAGCCCGATCAAGAGAAATTTTCATTGGTGCTTGGAGTGCAGCATAATCCCCGGGATTTATCAATTGTGAAAAAACCGCGCATTATAAAGATTCCTCTGAACTCGCTACGTACGGGCGTTATTGTCACTGGTACGACCGGAACCGGAAAAACCTACGGCGCACTATACAGCTATACCCGCCAGGCATTGTATTTCAGGCCGCAGGATCCGGAACGGAAACCTGGGATGTTAATTTTAGACGTGAAGGGTAATTACTGCGATAAGGTTTTGGATTTTATCGATGAAGTTGGCCGCCGCGATGACGTGATTATCATCGAACTCGGCGGCCGGTACAAATATAATCCGCTGCATAAGCCGAACATTCGGGCGCAGGTTTTGGCCAATCGGCTCAGAGTAATTTTGGAAACCTTTTCGGCCGGCACGGGTGATAGTTACTGGCTGGACAAGGCCGAAACGATGATTTCGGAAGCGATAAAATTGGCTCGGCTGGCGGAGTACGGATATGTTTCATTCACGATTATTGATAATATCATTCGCAAAAAACAGTACAAGCAAATGATCGAGGGGCTGCGTCAAAAGAAAGAAAAAGGGATGCTCACTCCCGATGAGATAGCTATGTTTAGCACGGTAACGGACTACTTTAACCTAGAATACGAGGGTTACGATCAAAAAATCCGGTCAATCATTGAATCGGAAGTTACCCGTATGACTTCAGCTTTTATTACCGACCCGTCCATCATTGAAACCTTCTGCCCGCCCCGTGAAGAACTCAACTTTTTCGGTTTTGATGAGCTGGTCGATAAAGGTAAGATCGTAATTTTGCGGATGAACTCTGAAGAATTTCAGAACTTGGCGAAGATTATGAGTACCTATCTGAAGCTGGATTTCCAATCCTCCGTCATGACTAGGCTAACGCGGCCGGGAGCAAACCGCAAACGTCCATTAGTCTTTATCAACGACGAATATCATTTCATGGCCAGCCGTACAGACGGAAAGTTTTTCTCAGTCTGCCGCGAAGCCGATTGCGTGAATATTGTTGCCACACAGAGTTTTACGTCCTTGATCCAGAGCATAGGGGACAAGACTTCCGTACAGGCAATATTGCAGAACCTGGTCAATAAGGTTTGGCTGCGCAGCGACGATGATCTCACCATTGAATCAGCGCAAAAAGCCACGGGTAGAATTGAAAAAAGTCGCCGGTCCGAGTCTATTAGTGAGAGTGGTAAAAACTCTAGTTATTCTTGGACTTTTGGGCGCAGCACAGCCTCCGATTCAAACCTTACTAAGTCGGTTAATTACCAGACAGTTGAAGATTTCGTCTTTCCGTATGATTTCTTCCGGCAGCAGCTGCGGATTTTAACTGGCGTGGCCTTTTACTATTTAGGCAATCCGATTGGTTCAATCGAGCAAGACATTCATTGTTCGGTACTACATTTAATCCCTTACGACCAGCTGCCACTGAAACCCATCAAAGCACTGCATCGTGATGCAAAAGGTTCAGTTAGCGATAAAACAGCGGCAGCTGCACAAGAGGATGCAACAATCAAATCTTCTGTTGCTGGTCCGCCAGAGCGCACCGTTGAAAAAGAACTTAAAGAACCGGAACGGGAACTGGAACAAAAAGAAGCTGAATTCGATAACAGCCAAGACGTATCGAAAGAATTCACTGAACCCGTTGAAATTACTCCTGTTGTATTTAGTTCTGAAATAGAACCTGGCCTTGGCCCGGAGGGCGAACAAACGCTTAAACCGAAGCCGGAAGGCGGAACGCCCAAAAAGCATGAAGAAATTGAACGAGAGTTTGATGACTTTTGGGATAAATGATGTCTTGAGAGAATGGGGGATGCGAGTAGTGAAAGTGAAAGAGCTTATTAAGAAGCTTAGTGAATGCGACCAAGAGCTCGAAGTGATTTGCTATACGGAAGACACCAATTTGGTAGCAAAGCAGCACCAATTTTCCATATTCCTTATTGAAGATGTTAATATGTCAGAAGCCGAAAAACGCAGAGGTGATGATCAAGTTCCCACATTGAAATTTGGGAGAGGCCCTTATTCAAAAAAGATGGTATTCCTTGATGTCACGTCCGAATTTTGAAGATAAAGAAATTGCCGTTTGAAATAGTTGCGAAAAGAACGCTTAAATCTTAGTGAAGGATTGAATAGTATGCTCTTGAAAGAACCAAAGGCATTTGAGGCTCTCGTTTTTACTAAAGTAGCAAACGGTTCAGAAGAAGATGTAGAAGAACCCAGACCATTTCGTGGGGTTATAAACATTGGCGAATGTGTTCAGGTTGGGCAATTGTCTGAGGAAACATTTCAAGCAATATTAAAAGGGTGCATTGCTCCTGGAGTTAACATGGAAAAAGAGCATGTCAACAAACGCGAGCAGATATATAGTTTTATTGATATTTTCCCTTGTTTTTTCAAGCGCGAAGGGGACAAACGGTTAATTCAATGTATGGCTTTATCACGATTGGTTTTCCCAACAAGTTTATCTACTGATTTCTATTGTTACATTGAAACTGAAGGTGCTAGACAGAATATCTACCCTCGTAATAGTGGGCTTGGCACAAACGCCTTTTGTGGAGAGAATCGAGACTTTTTGACCAACAAAGAGATGGAGGATCTAAAGATAGTATGCGAGAGTTATTGGAAACTTCCACTAACTGGTCGCCTTGGTAATGCTTTGTGGTATCACGAGTATCTTTCGTATTTACAACATAGCTCTGTGAGATGCTCTTTGGCTGTTACTGGATTAGAAAGTTTGATTCATACCTGCAAAGGTTATTCCAGGAAGCAGTTTGTAGATCGGATTCAACAACTGTCCCAGGCTGTTGGATCTGGCAATCTCCCAGAAAAAGACGCTGAAGAAATGTATGAAATGCGATGTGGTATTGTTCACGGAAACAGCATGGGCGGGGTCGGTGAAAAAAAGCTACCACTTTTAAATAAAATGGAGGAAGTTTTGAGACTTTCGTTGCGTAAAAGCATTATAGATCCGGATTTTGCTGCGATTTTCCAGAATGGAGAAAGCATTCAAAGACAATGGCCGGTAAGTATAAAGGGAGGAAAGAAATGTGGCAACTCTCGTCCTCGCTGAAAAACCTTCGGTCGGTCGTGACTTAGCCGCCGTGCTCGGATGCAGCGAAGCAGGGAAGGGATACCTTGAAGGATCAGATTATATTGTTACCTGGGCGATAGGGCATCTGGTCGGACTAGCCGATCCGGAACACTACGATGAGAAGTTTAAAACCTGGGATCCGGCGCACTTGCCGATCATGCCGGAGACAATGCGTCTCGTGGTGTTGCCGGGCACCAAAGAGCAGTTTTATATTATCAAAAAGCTGATGCAGCGTCCCGATATTGGCAGTCTGGTGGTTGCCACAGATGCCGGTCGGGAAGGGGAGCTCATTGCCCGGTATATCATGACATTGGCCGGCTGGCGCAAGCCATTTACCCGGCTTTGGATTTCGTCTCTCACTGAAGAAGCCATTCGCGATGGATTTAAGGCACTGCGTCCTGGCCAGGGATATGACCGCTTGTACAAGGCGGCAGCCGCACGGTCAGAAGCTGACTGGCTGGTCGGGATGAACGGCACCCGGGCTTATACGACTAAATTCCGCACTCTCTTAACGGTTGGCCGTGTCCAGACTCCGACTTTGGCCATGATCGTCAAACGGGAAAAGGAAATTGAAACGCACGTTCCCAAGCCCTTTTGGATTTTAACCATTGACCTTGGCAAATTCCAGGCAAAATGGTTTGATCCCACTTCGAAAGACACCAAGATTCTGGACAAGCAGCAGGCAGAGCGGATTCAAAAACAGGTTAGCGGAGCGGTTGCTGAAGTGCTGGATGTAACTTCAGAAGAAAAGCAGCGGCCGCATCCGTTACTGTATGACCTCACCGAACTGCAAAGAGACGCCAACCGCTATTTTGGATTCACCGCCAAGAAAACTCTTGGTCTTGCCCAGGACCTTTATGAGAAATACAAACTGATCACTTACCCGCGTACTGACAGCCGCCATATATCTAATGATATGGTCTCAACTTTGCCTGACCGGCTACGTGTTCTTTCAGCCGGCCCTTATGGCCAGTTAGCGCAGCAGCTATGCGAGCAAACACCGGCACTTGATAAACGCACCGTCGATGACACCAAAATCAGCGATCACCATGCAATCATTCCTACGAACAAGCCAGCAGCGGCCGGTTTACCCGCCGATGCCGGCAAGGTTTACGATCTGGTCGTCAGACGTTTTTTGACGCAATTCTTGTCGGTCGAAGTCAAAGTAAATACCAAAGTGGAATTAAAAGCGAACGGCGAAGTGTTTGAGGCATCCGGAACAGTTATTAAAGAAGCAGGCTGGGCAGCTGTTTATATGGGCCTTAAAGACGAAGAAGGGAAAGAAGAAACTTCCTTGCCGCCGATCCGGGTAGGGGAGCGCTATCCGATATTAAGAGTAAATCTCAAAGCGGATCAGACCAAACCGCCCACACGTTATAATGACGCGACATTACTTTCGGCCATGGAGGGTGCCGGCAAGCTACTCGAAGATGAAGAACTGAAAGAGCAGCTGAAAGATCGGGGACTGGGGACCCCGGCGACCAGAGCGGCTATAATTGAAAAGCTAATTGATACGGAATATGTCACACGGATGGGAAAGTATTTGAAACCGACTCCCAAAGGGATCACTACGGTGAGTATCCTCCCGGAACTATTAACGAGTGCGGAAATGACGGCCAAATGGGAACAGGCTTTAACGCGCATTGAATCAGGCCAGGCTGAGGCGCAGCCGTTTTTAAAAGCCATTCGACAATTTACCGCGCAGATTGTAGTGCAAGCCAAGAGCGAAACCCGCGATATACAAAAGGACAAAGTGTCCGATATAATCTGTCCCCGCTGCAGCAAGAATTTGGTCGAAAAGAAAGGTCCTCATGGCAAATTCCTGGCCTGTCCGGATCGGGAAAGCTGCGGTCATCCCCAGCCGATACAAAAGGTATCAAAGCAGAAATGTCCCAACTGCAAGCAGGAACTCATGATTGAACTAAAAGGAAAATTCGGACCGTTTTTAAAGTGCAATGGCTGCGGCCATACCATGTCCAAGAAAACCACGGCCAAGGGAAAAGCATCCCCGAATTCGGATCGCGAACGTGAAAGGGAAGCCCTAAAAGTACACGGACGGAACGTATGAAAGGAGCTTTGTCTGAAATGAACATAAAGATGACTAGTAAAAAAATGCTCAGCTTGCTCATATTAGTTTTCATAATTACTACATCAGGTAATGACATCACGGTTTTTGCAAAAGCCTCCAACACTGATGTGATAAAAGTATCCTGCGGTGCTATTCATACTGTAGCACTTAAGAAGGATGGTACGGTCTGGGCTTGGGGTCGCAATTATTACGGCCAACTTGGTGATGGGACAAAAACCCATCGTAATACGCCCGTCCTTGTCCGCGGCCTAAGTGATGTGACTGCCATTGCCGCATACGGCTTTCAAACTGTAGCACTTAAGAAGGATGGTACGGTCTGGACGTGGGGTGAGAATGCTTGCGGGCAGCTTGGTGATGGGACCTATACTGATAGAAATTTCCCAGTGCAGGTTGACGGTCTGGATGATGTTATTGCTATCGCCGCAGGCGGAGATCATACTGTGGCACTTAAGAAGGGTGGTACGGTCTGGGCCTGGGGTGACAATTATTACGGTCAGCTTGGCGATAAAACTAATACTAATAGAAACACTC
The DNA here is from genome assembly GCA_937880795.1 of uncultured Dyadobacter sp. Classification (GTDB taxonomy): domain Bacteria; phylum Bacteroidota; class Bacteroidia; order Cytophagales; family Spirosomataceae; genus Dyadobacter. The sequence continues at coordinate 12,701 of CALGRQ010000385.1, forward strand.
CGTTACAGGTTAGTGGCTTGTCAAACGTTACTGCCGTTTCCCTAGGTTATAGTCACACCGTCGCTCTTAAGAGCGACGGCACGATCTGGGTTTGGGGTAGTAATGGGTATGGTCAACATGGGGATGGCACTACAGTTAGAAAGAACGCCCCGGTACAGGTTGATGGTCTGGATGATGTTATTGCTGTCGCCGGAGCAGGTGGCTACACTGTAGCACTTAAGAAGGATGGTACGGTCTGGGCGTGGGGGAGTAATGAATACGGCGAACTCGGGGATGGAACAACAATTAATCGTTATAGGCCTGTTCAAGTCAGCGGCTTGAGTGATGTAACTGCTATTGCCGCAAGAACTCATACAGTTGCTCTAAAGAAGGATGGTACGGTCTGGGCCTGGGGTGATAATGAATACGGCCAGCTTGGTCGCGACGATGCACTCTATAGCAAGATACCCGATCAAGTCAGCGGTTTGAGTAACGTAAAAGCCATCGCCGCAGGAGATTGTCATACTGTTGCCTTAAAGGGCGACGGCACGGTTTGGGCTTGGGGTGACAATGAATTTGGCCAGCTTGGCGATGGGACCTATACTGAAAAATATACTCCAGTTCTTATAACCTTTTAAAGAAAGTACATGGACAGAATGTTATAATGGCACTCTTTTCGCACCCTTGGCGGTAGGCCGAAAGAACGGGCGACGTTACAAAAAGCGTCGTACGGTTCGACGGTAACAAGCGGGGGAGGAAATTCCTGGCCTGTCCGGATCGGGAAAGCTGCGGCCATACCCAGCCGATGCAAAAGGTATCAAAGCAGAAATGTCCCGACTGTAAAAAAGAACTTATGATTGAACTAACCGGCAAATTCAGCCCGTTTCTAAAGTGTAATGGCTGTGGCCATACCATGTCCAAGAAAACCACGGCAAAAGGGAAAGCATCCCCGCGTCTGGAGCGTAATCGCGATAAGGAAGAATTGAAAGTACACGGACGGAATATTTGAGTAAAGGCGGGTGGGCATATGTTGGAAAGGATATGTGTTTTAGTACTTGGTATCATCTTTGCGGTTTTAGGGTTAGTGCTTGTCATTGACGGGGATAAATTCGGCTGGTTTTTATTGCTATTAGGACTGTTTTTCATTACATTGGTATTTGCGGATTGGATGAGTAAAGCACCTGAACGCAAAGCAGCGCTTGCAGAAAAAGAAAAAATGGCACAAATGGATTGTATTTGGGGTAATCAGTTACCCCATACTACAGGATTACCCGTGGCTGAAAAAGTGGTTTGTTCAGTTTATTACTTGCCTGATAAATTGGTAATTGAAAGCGGAGCCGCGAATTTTTCATTGCCGACTGATCGTATTACAGATATATCAGTTATTACCGATGTTGAGATTCAAAAACATTACACCAGCAGTATTGGTGGGGCGGTTGGTGGAGCTTTGTTATTCGGGCCGCTGGGCGCAATGATCGGCGGTCGCCCCAAGAAACAAATGTCTGAGAATGTGACTTTTTATTTAGTATTTACCTATCAAAAAGATGATGATATCAAATATATTACGTTTGATGTTACCCAAAAAGTAGCAGAAGCAAGGCAATTAAAAAATTTATTCAAGGAGCAAAATGATCAATCCGGAAGAACGAGCATCGAAGTAAATCTCTGATATTAAAACGATCGGAGCTCAACGATGGTTAAAGAGCATATTACCTCTGTACGCCTACAAAACTATCTTAATCAATACGCGGCTAAATACCCAAGCGTCTGGCGTACAGTTGATGATTTTCGTCAGGATCGCGGTATCGAGCTTCCGACATGGCCGGATTGGTGCTGGTGTCCGTTGTCTGGGGCGTATGCGATTATCAGCAACCATATTAAACAACCGCGTTTACCGACTGAATACGTTGCCGATGTCGCCCCACTTGGTGCGTTGGCCGCCTGGCGTATGACCCGTGGCATATATAGATATGATAGTGATTTATTTCAAGCATTATGGAACACACCTTTAGAAGGTAATCTGCCGATAGAAATACTTTATCGGCTGCCGGAATGGTGCGTGTATATTGCAGTGCCTGAAGGAGAGAACTGTAAATGGTTTGGCGAACATGTTTTAGGATGGTTTGCTCACCTTGAATGGGACGTACAGGCGAAGCGTGCGGAATTAAGGTTTTTGTTCGATACAAAAGCAGGGCAGCTGATTGCGTTTCCTTTGCATCTGGAATATACACAGCTGCAAGAATGTGTTTTTGCTGCGCTTGAGGTGTCTCGCAAAAATATGGTCTATCAGGGATTAGATCCTTCGTTGGCCACACAGGTATTCGTAGAACAGATTAATCCCTTTCTTTCTGTACTGCTTTATCTTTGCGCAGACTCTCCGGATATTACGGATCGTCACGGACGCAAAGAAAAACCCGAAAAGCCGCAGCCAACTAAAACCAAGTCCGGCAGCCGTATTTTTTCGGCTGGCAACAATACTGCCTGGCAAGTGGGTTATCGGATTGGGGCGGCTCTGCGCAGAGGATATACCCCAGATGTTTCTCCGGAAGTTGATGCTGCCGCCGCACTTAATCATGCTGCGCCAAGGCCGCATATACGGCGTGCCCATTGGCACGCATACTGGACCGGCCCACGCCCAGGACCGCGACAAATAATTCTCAAATGGTTGCCTCCCGTTCCGATCGGAGCCGGAGCTCTAATCGCTACCATTCACCCAGTCGAAAAAGATCCAAAGCACTAACTAAACACCCTTGGCCACGGCCGAGGGTGCTGCTTTTAATTGTTCATATATCAGACTTACGTCTGTTGCAATCAGCGCATAGCATTTGGCAGTTTTCAGTTATTGTTTTGCCGCCCTTGCTCCATGGGGTTATGTGGTCTGCCTGCATATCATCAATTTCAAAGTGTTTTTTGCATTTGGCACAAATGCCTTTTTGCCGTTCATATGCCGCCCGTGCCATTTTCGGGGTAAACGCCCTTATGCTTAAATGCCGTTCGTCACCGTCAAGCAGATATTCATATATACCGGAAGACTTTGTTACATCTTCATTATCCATAAGGTCAACAATACGCGCTTCAAGCTGTTTCGGGTCATACTGGCCCGCGCCGTACTTGTTATAGAAAACGCCCCATTCAAGCCCTTTCATTTCCTTGCGGTAATTAGGGAATGTCGCCTTTATCCAATTTATGACGGTCTGGAAGTAAAGCCATAGTTCATTGCAATTCGTATCGTGTTGGTGTTTTGCCATATAATCTTCAATTTCCTTGTCGTCACGCGCCGCAATCCAGCGGATAGCGGTTTCAAGGTAATTTTGGCGTATGGGTGAGCCGTTTAAATAATCGCTTGCTATGGCGTATGCGGGGCAAGCTGTTTTACTGAAATATTTCTTTGCTTCTGTCAGCCATTCCCCGGTATAAATGGCGTTGCGTAATTCCTGCGCGGTCAACTGCTCGCCAGCTATGTTTATGATTTTGAACCAGTCTAATTTTTCCTTGTCCGTCCCCTCACAAATATAAATCATAAGAGGATAGTCTAAAATCTGCTCTTGCTCGGTCTTTGTTAGGTTATCAAAACCCATATGGTCAATCGAATAATCGCCGTTAACGTATTGGCAAAGGCTGATTGTGCGTTGTTGTCCGTCGAGCACTTCAAAATTGCCGTCGTCGGAAAGTACCCAATACATAACATTGAGCGGAAAGTTTTTCTGTACCGTGCGAACGACTTCATCACGCTGCTTGTCCTTATAGATAAATTCGCGCTGGAAAGCAGGGCGAATATTCAAGCGCCCGTTATAACCCGTCACGCCATTTTCCGCGCTGTCTATGTAGCCCTTAACGACTTCGCGGATGGGGATTTCGTGTAGTTTGATTTTCATACGTTAGCCCCACTTTCCTGCTGCGTTCGTTGTATAATTACACGACGATATAATGTTTTTCCGTTTAGACTTGGCCCATGTCCTACCCATTCAACACGGTGGTCATCTAACCCAACAATTTTAAATTGGTTTGGATTATAGTATTGCATAAACGTAATGGGAACGCCCATAATACCGTAATAATCGCAAGGTATGTCAAGCGTTCTATTGACGTTTATTGCGTTGTAATTATCATATTTAGGGTATGCTTCGGGGGTATACGTTCTAAACAATGTCATATCTTCGTGACGCTTTTCTATATCAAGATTTGTAAACCAACAAATGTTTCCCATGCGACGCCATTTTTGTCCGTTTTCGTCAATCTTAAAATCGGTCGCCTTTTCCTCGTATGTATCGGGTACAGCAAACCAAAAATGCCCATTGTTATAGCCTAACCATATTATGTTATCACGAATCAGCGGAAATATCTCACGGTAGGTTATCGCGTTCTGATTACCGATTATTAGAAAAGCCTTTTGATACTCCATAAGCTGCGCCATATATTCACGGAATAACGAAAACGGAGGGTTGGTGACAACAATATCGGCTTGCTTCAAAAGTTCGACACATTCCGCACTCCGAAAGTCACCGTCACCCTTCAGTAGGGCAAGGGTGTTTTTCCGGTTTCGCAAAAGATATTCTACGTCGGCAAGGTCTGTGCGCCCGTCCTGATTTTCGTCTGTAACAGCGGTAATTTCGATTTTATAAGGTTTCTTAGTGTTTTCTTCTTTACTCACAACAATTTCGTCACCGAATAAGTCCAACTGGGTATAAACAATTGGGGACGTTGCGTAACAGGTCGCAATCAGCTTTTTCAAGCCTAATGAGTTGAAGTTCATTGCGAAATATTTGAAAAAATTGCTTTCAAAAGGGTCGTCACAATTACAAAATACAACTTTACCCTTAAAATGCGCCTTATAATGCTTTAATTCGCCTTCAATAAGCGATAATTGAGTATAAAACTCGTCGGCTCTATCGCCCCTTGAAGCGGATAGGTTACTATTTCCTGCCATAATTAAACCGCCCTATCTTATTTAAATTAAAGAAATACGCTACGCGCAAGAGACGTCATATCCTGCACAGTAAGGTTTTCTCTGATTCTATAACAAATTCCTCCCGAAATAGCGAAAGCCCCGGTTCTTTGCCGGGGCTTTCGCTTAGTGGGATTGCTGATCGAGTTAGTGGGCTTGCTATGGAACTCGTGATCCGTGTGATTTATTTACCAAAGCGATAATAGTATTCCGCAATTTCGCGGGACAGCGAACCTCCGGCCCACAGCATCAGCAGCGTAAACTGAGTATTAGGCCAACTCTTAACGAAACGTGCTAACAGGAAGAATATCATTATCAGTATTATCACAACCGTATATGAGAAAGCGCAGCTGCGTAGCTTTATACGTTCGATTCTATCGTCCTGGGCAATGTTATCACGTCTAAAAATCACAACGCTGAGCCATAAACTAATGGCAAGGATGAGAATTATGATCAAGGTAACAATATTGAACTTCATGAACGAAATGGCGATTAGCGACAGAGTTACCAACCATTCCAGCAAGCGCAATGCAGTGAAATACTTCATTGTTCCACCCCGCCATCTTCCTGGCCTAGATCGTTTTCTTCGAGCCAAAAAAGGTCCTCAACTCTTGATAAACCAAAAACCCGAACAAGTTTCAGGGCAAGCTGGACTGAAGGTGCATAGCGTTCCTGTTCAATACGAATAATTGTCCATCTGCTGACTTCAAGTTTTTGACCAAGCTCTTCCTGGGACAGGCCCTTTTGTTCACGCAGCTCCTTAACGCGGTTTTTGACGATCTCCAAGCAATCACCTTTTTCCAGTCCATGCTGTAGTTATGCATTAACTATTGTGTTTTAGCAGTCTTACCTTTTCAAAGACCGATACGATGCTCTGTACCGTTGAGGTTTCCCAACCACACAGCCATATGAGGGTACGTTCCTCAGCGGGCGTGAGCTCTATATCTCCCAATACATCGTTAAGCATGTTGATATTTAGTCTTTCATTTGCAAGCCCTTCAAGACTTAGGTTTCTTTTCTCAGTGGGAGGCTTAAGCATTTTGACTCCTCTTTCCATCGTTCATGGTTTGCGCGCCAGTTCAGCTCGTAGTTCGCCTAGTATTCTTCTGCATCATCCCGATATACGTCTTTGAGGCCATCTTCCTTCTTCCGTGAAGCCTGGATATATCCGGCTGTACGACGAATTGGAACCGCTCTACTTGAACGCTATATCGGTTATCTCAACTGAAACATATTTGATCTCTGCGCTGTATTTATGCATGATCTCGAACTTTTGAGCTTCTCCGGGCTTTAGATTAAGCAAGTCGTTGGTGTAGCCCGAATCGACGACTTGTCCTTTGTCGTTTTGGAATTTGGCCGTCACCTTAAAATAGTCAATGATTCTGCCTCCGGTATTTTTGACACTCCCGCGGACATAACAGTAATTTCCTTCAACAACCCATTTCCACCCCGGTTGAATTGTTAGAGGCGGTTCAAGAGGTTTTGGCGTTGCCACAGGTTTGGGAGTAGATGTTCCCAATTCAACATTATTAACCCTTAATTCCGCTGCTTTGTATTCGGGTTTATTCCGAATAAAAACCTCGAAATCTTTTTGTTTGCCGGGTTCAACCCGCATTTCAATATCTCTGGAATCGTAATTTGTCAGGTATTCGTTATCGTCTTTTATCAGGATAGTAACGCTGAATGTATCAATCGGCTTATAAGAATTATTTTTGATCGAGGCCTTTATTACCTTCGTGTCGGGATGTTCACCGGGCGTTAATCTAACATCGCTTATTTCGATTTGCTTTAGCGTTTGTTGTTCAGGAGTTTCTTTAGGGGCAGCACAAGCTGAAAGGAGTAGCATCGCAAAAAGTAAAACCGGCAACACTTTTTGATTCATCAGCCATAACCCCCTCCAAGGATTAACTTAGTCGCTGATCGACATATAGTTCTTGGGTTCTGTTCTGGCAAGTTTATTTATAGCGATAATAAAATTCAGATATATTGCGGGATAGGGAGCCTACGACCCATATGCCTATTAGTAATACATCAGTGCTCAGTCTGGAGATGGGGCTGCCGAGAAGGTCTGAATTTAGGCAGAACAATAATAGCGTCGTTATCGCCATACAAGTAAACCCGATACCGTAGCTTTGAGTAATCGCGCGGTGGTTTCTTTCATCGACAACATCTTTCTCACGTCTGTAAATCACAATTCCGACAAGAATACTTATCATGTCTGCTGCCAGGAAAAGGAGCATTACTATATTAAACCGAAATATTAGATAGATTAGCGGAATCATAGCAGTTATCCACTCGAAAACACGCATTCCAGTAAAGTACTTTTTCATTGCCAAACACACCTTTTTTCATTCACTTTTATGGACAACAAGGTAACCCACCCGTTTTTGGTACCTTTGTTTTAATGCGCGCCGGGAGGTTCGCCTCCCTCCCGGCCAATTGAGGTGTTCAGATGCCGACTCTTGTCTTTATTTTAGCCTTCAGAACCTTCTTATAGAGGTTCTGAAACTTTGACTCCAACGTTCAGGTTCTATTCCGATGTAGCAACCCTTCTACTATGGCTATTGTAGCACACTTGCAACCTGTTGTAAAGATGCCACAAAAAATTTCATGCAAACTACTATGCTCTCTGCTTTTATAAACAAATTTCTCCCGAAATAGCGAAAGTCCTCGGTTCTTTGCCGGGGGCTTTCGCTTGCTGGGACTGCTGATCGAGGTAGTCCGTCTTGTGACGGAACTCGTTTATTTGCCGTAGCGGTAAAAAAACTCAGAGATATTACGGCCAAGATTGCCTATGGCCCATAATCCAATCAGTACCACACCGATATTCAGTTTAGCAATAGGACTGCCAAATATGGGGTTATTTATGATAGACAATAAAAGCGCTGTTATTGTCATGAACGAAAAGCCAACTTTATAGCTTTTACAGATTACCTGTTCGTTTCTTTCATCGACAACGTCTTTTTCGCGTCTATAAATTACAGACGCGAGAACAACATTTGTAACGCCAACGACCAAAAAAAGGAGCATCTTCACATTGAATTCGATCAGTAAATAGGTAAGAGCAGTAATTACACCGATCCATTCAAGCGTGCGTGACAAAGAAAAATAATTTTTCATTATAAACACCGCCTATACAATAGCATAATGTAGCAAATGTACTACCCGTTTATAGTGTAGCATACATGCAACCTGTTGTAAAGATGCCACACAAATTTATTTTCAAGGCCTTGGCGCAAGCTGAGGCTTTTTTGTTATGCCAGACAAGAACGACCCCTCGGCCCTGTCTCCGTCGTGCCATGATAGAACACGCTGCGCGTTTTCTTTTGATTTGATTCGCCGGTCGCGTCGCTGTTTCTGGCCAGAGGGATCCCGCCCACCAAGGAATTTCACGATTTCCTTCACAAGCCTGCCAGCACTTCTTTCACTCCTTGTCACCTTCCCTTTGTTATGAGGTACCACCAATGCGCCGAGCGGCCAAGGGCAGCGCCCTCCTTAAAGGTAGTTCTGAAAGTATGGACTCTATTTACCGGGCTTAACCCTTGACCGTCCGACAACATTTGGCGGTTTTTTTTGTTTGAAGGAGGTGACAATGAGTGAAAGAAGTGCTGGGATTGCTGATCGAGTTGGTGAGGCTTGCTACGGAACTCGTGAAGCTGTGGGCCGAAAAAAAGCGGAAGGCTCACAAGTAAGATCCCAAGAGGGAGGCTCGCCTCCCTCCTTCTTTTCGCCCACAGCAAACTTTCCCACCACCCACCCCCCGAAGGTTCCTATTTTCAAGCTCTTGCCTGTATTAAGCTTGGCTTTCGAAATTAAGCATCATCAGCTCATAAATAGGTTTATTTCCACCTATTTTGCGGCTCGGGAGGGGCGCCCCCCTCCCGGCTAGTTCGAAGCTCCGAAGAATTAAAGAAAAAAGGTGATGGCGATATTCAATTTCTTGAAGGAACGGCATAATACTTAATGGAATCATCTATATAACAAGATATACACGCTGACCGTCAACTCGGAGGCTGAAGCAGATGGTACATCCATCGTTTCAGCTTTTCTGTTTAACTGATAAGATTTTCAACCTAGCAAATATAATATAGGTAGATGGAGAAGTGCTGGTGAGGCGAAAAGGGAGGTGCGACTAGGAATCATCAGTGCAGGTAGCATTAAGGGGGTGAAAACGTACGTATAATATAAAGAGAGCACAAATTAGTGCTCTCAGGGACTATCAGACCGGCATAAATTCTTGCCTGGTAAGCTTTCGGATTTATGACGGCCATCAAGCGCGGTTAAAATTATGTCCTTTTTCTGCCGCTCTTATACTGGTAGTTCCCCTTCATACTGATGAAAGGGGGGGATGAGGATGTCATACCTCATCATGTTGGTGGTTATCTTAGTTGTAGTACATGAAATCGTCAAAAAATAATTTTCTCAGGTTGCCTCCTTAACAGGAGGCTTCTTTTTGGTTTAATTTATTGCCCGTTTTCCAGACATAGACTTCTCTTTTTTAAAAATTGTTCCTTCGATATTTTTAAGAAGTCTTTTAGTTTATTCAAATAGACTTTTCCTCGTTACTCCCACGCCAGCTTCTCAACCCGGGCCTCCAGGTCAGCCCCGGTGGCCCGGGTATACAGCAGCGTCGTATCAGTACTGCCACGTCCCATGAGCTGGGCAATTTCCTGCAGGGGCGTTCCGGTCTTGGCCAGGCGGTAACATAAATATCATCCGTTTTTCTGAAAAGTAAATGCCGGTTCAGCGATTCATTATTATTTGAGAACGCAGTAATGATAGGCCTGAAATTAAATTTGATAAATTGATGACAAATTAATAACTCATTGGTAAAATAATGAATGAACCCGATCCTATTGTAACAAAAAAAGAGCCGTTGTCGGCTCCGGTGGGGAATGACCGTTGTCGTTCTCAGCCGTGGAAAGCATTGGAACAAGACGGTCATTTGTGTAAGCAACAAACTTATACGCCCCCACCGGATTTAATCCGGAAGGGGGGATGGCCAATGGACGCAATTACCATCGGCATGTTGATAATCTTTATGATTATCGCCGATAACATCTCCAGAAAACAAAACAAACGACACTAACATAAGTAATCCGGATCGGGAATCGAAAGGGAGATCGTTAGCAGCGGTCTCCTTTTTAGATGACGCATATTAGTATTACTACTATTATGAGTATAGTTTATAAATTTATTAACTTCAAAGCCACATATTCCTGCTTGGAATTAAAATTTGTGCGGTTTTACGCATTTCTGCGTCATTTTGAGGGTTTCTTGCCGTCTTTTGAATCGTATCGGATCAATGTGGATCAATGTGGATCTTTCCAGATCAATTACTCCCATGCCAGCTTTTCAACCCGGGCCTCCAGGTCAGCCCCG